>CAZBCB010000167.1:0-6755 GCA_964489905.1 uncultured Bacteroidales bacterium | reverse complement strand
GACATGGCCCAGCTTGATAGTATTTATAATGATCTTAAAAATGACCTTAAAGATAATATTGCCAACCAGGAAGTGATTGAAGCTATAATTGAAAATTACAGATTACGCATTGCTTTGCTTGAAGAATTACTGAATGACATTAAACCTTCAGAAGGAGCATGTATATCAAAAATCAATGACTATGAACTCTAAGAAAACAATAATCGCGCTGATAACTCTTGTAATTAACAGCATATTTCTTACAGGACAGGAATTTACAAACCAGATTGTAAGAGCTTATGCCATAAATGCCAATACTTCTGTTGATGTATTTAACAAATACGGGAAAATTCATGTGATGTCATGGGACAAAGATTCGGTGAAATTTGTTATTGACTTGAAAATCAAAAATAAAGATTATGAAAAACTTGAACGGATTAAAAATAGTATCAGTTTTGAGTTCACGCCCGCTCAATCCTATGTTATTGTCAAAACCAGAATTGGCGACGGTACTGAAGATGCCATCAAGGATCTGGTAAATATTGCAGGCAGCTATTTTTCATCATACAATCAGATTACCATTAATTATACCATCATGCTCCCGGCTTATGCTAAAATTAAGATTGAAAACAAGTTTGGAGATGTTTATCTTGACGACCGTGATGGCGACTTCAATCTTATTCTCTCGTATGGCGATTTAAAAGCCAATAATCTGAATGGCAACAAAAACAGTATTACCCTTATTTCCTGTGATGCAGAAATTAATGAAATAAATGAAGGTAAAATAACCGTGGCCTACGGAAACCTTCATGTTATAAACGCCCAGAAACTTTCAATCAGCAGCCGTTCGTCAAACCTGAATATTGATAAAATTAACGATTTAACCATGAGTTCAAGGCGAGATAAAATATATCTTCCCAACGTAAGATCATTAAACGGTGATAGCTATTTCTCAGAATTTTCATTACTTGGACTTAGGGAAGAACTCAACTTTACGTTCAGGTATGGGAAGTTAAATATTGAAAATATTGAAAAAAACTTTTCCTTTATTAATGTTAATTCTGAATATACCGACATAAGGCTGACCTTTGCCCGGGGATCGGTATATGATGTTGATATAACTCACCATCAGGACGTTGTTTTAAGTTATCCACGGTCATTGGCTAATTTAACGGAAAAAGTAATTAATGCCCAGGAAAAGCTGAAAGCGACATTTGGAAAGATAGGTTCAGGAACAAGTGACTCACGACTTACAATTACTGCTCCGAGAAAATGCATTATTACAATTACGCATAAATAATGCAACCTTTCAATCATTCTGTTGTCATTTATAAAAAAAAATAAGCTATGAGAAAAACAATACTTTTAACAAGCATCTTTATTGCATTCATTTTCATTACTTCATGTGAAGATTGTTGCTGGTTTGGCTGCATCGAAGGGAATGGAGTTATTATTTCCGAACAACGCATTGTTGGATCATTTAACCGTATTGAAACCAACGGCGATTTTGATGTGTATGTCTATCAGGGAGATGAAAGCTCCGTTGAGATAGAAACTGATAAAAACCTTATGGATTATATTGTGACAAACGTCAGCAGGAATACACTAATCATTGAAACAAAACATTCAAAATGCCTGCAATCATCACGACCGATTGTAATTACCGTTGTTACCCCTTATCTTAACGGCATTGAACTTAACGGCTCGGGAAATATATGGACCGACACCATGGTGGCCGATAATTTTAACCTCGAGCTGGATGGCTCAGGTAAAATAGATTGCGAATATATCGAGGCTTCAGTTCTGAAAGCTGATGTTGATGGATCGGGGACCATCAAAGCAAATGGTGTTTTTAATGAAACTGACATCCGTATTGAAGGCTCGGGTGAAATTTTTCTCACCGGTGAATCAAATGATGCAGATTACGAAATCTCTGGATCAGGCCGTATTAATGCAAAGGAAATGAGCACAGTATCGTGTTATGTTAACATTTCTGGTTCCGGAACAGTCTTTTCTTATGTTATGGAATCACTCAATGTCAGAATATCAGGGAGTGGCACAGTATATTACTATGGCGATCCTGACGTAACCACTCACATTACGGGCTCCGGAAAAGTAATCAGAAAAAATTAATTTAAATTCTAATAAAAATGAGAATTTTTGTTATTTTTTTACTCGTGCTTGTTTTTACCTTTCATACAGCAGCACAAAATTATACCAGGGATGTTGGGATAAGAGCTGGCTATCTTGTAAGCGCATCATACAGACAATATAATAATGACGATAGCTATTTTGAGATGATGGCAGGTTTTAACTATCACACCCTTGGTTTTACTGTATTAAAGGAATTTTCAAAGCCTGCATTTATTGAGTTTTCACCAAACCTGCAATTTCTATATGGCTACGGAATCCATGCGGGAATTACCCGAAAAAACAAATATGAAGTCTTTACCCGTACCTATTATTATGATGATTACCGGATTTCACCTGTTTTCGGTGTCGATGGCTACATAGGCCTTGAATACTGGTTTCCTGAAATTCCGTTTATTGTGGGTATCGACTTCAAACCTTACTTTGAATTTTCTACCATACAGTATTTTAATTTAAATCTTTTCGATTCTGCATTAACACTGAAATTTAAATTCTAATGATAACCATTAAATTTATTAATAATATGAAAAACAACATTTTAATAGTTTTATTATTGACAACCTTTACAGGTTTTAAGGTATCCGGACAAGTTGATGAAGAACCATATCAAAAAGGAACTAAAAACGATGAAATTAAAACGATATTCACACGAGGCAATACCATTGGAGGATATGGCGAGTTATCCATGCTTTATTCGCAAATCAACAGTCGCGATGCATTTACTTTTGGCGCCAGAGGTGGAGTTATACTGGGCCATGTTATGACGCTTGGCCTATGCGGATCAGGATTTTTTACCGATAAATACTGGAGTGAAGGAATTCAGGATAATATCACTCTTGCCGGTGGTTATGGCGGATTGTTTTTTGAACCCATATTGTTGCCCAGATGGCCTGTACACTTTGCTTTTCCTGTCACCATTGGTGTTGGAGGGATTGCAGCTGCCCGGGTCAACGATTATTTTGATGACGATGATGATGATGAACATTATGACCTCGAAGAATCCGACGCTTATATGTTGGTTGAACCCGGTGCTGAAATTGAGCTGAATATTACCAAATTCTTCCGGTTCAGCATAGGTGCTTATTATCGATACACTACCAATATTGACCTGAATCTGGAAACTGAAAGAATACCTTCGGATGTTTTAAGAGGCTTTTCAGTAGGTATTAATTTTAAATTCGGTAAGTTTTAATTTATAAATTATTAAAAAAACGAACAGGAAACGTTTAAATTTGTTATACGTTTCCTGTTTTGTTATAAAATGATGCGCAAAATATTTTTTATTCTGTTATTCTTTTATTCATCATGGGTTGTAGCCCAGGATAATCATACCATTAGTGGCTACATTTCCGATGAAAACGGTGAAATGCTGATCGGAGTCAATGTCTATGTTATCGGAAAATCGACCGGCACCGTTTCAAATACTTATGGATTCTATTCTCTCACTTTACCCGAAGGGATTTATACTATCGTCTTTTCATTCGTAGGGTTTGAAACACAACAGATTGAAATCCAGCTTAAATCTAATATCAAATATAATGTATCGCTGAAGTCTGAAACACAGGAAATAAAGGAAGTACAAATTACCGCCGAAAGAAAAGACAAAAATATTCAGGAGGTTAAAATGGGTAATATTACCCTTCAGGCAAAAACAATACAAAAAATTCCAAATCTGATGGGTGAAACTGATATTATTAAATCAATACAATTATTACCCGGTGTCCAGACCAGTGTTGAAGGATCAAGTGGTTTCTATGTCAGGGGAGGGAACGCTGACCAGAACCTGGTTTTACTCGATGGGGCTACTGTATATAATCCTTCGCATTTGCTGGGTTTCTTTTCAATTTTTAATGGCGACGCCATTAAGAATGTTGAATTATATAAAGGAAGCATTCCTGCTGAATATGGAGGCAGACTTTCTTCAGTACTTGACGTGAGGATGAAAGAGGGCAATACACACAAAATACATGGTAGTGCAGGTATAGGAATGATTTCAAGCCGCCTCCTGGTTGAAGGTCCCATTAAAAAAGATAAAGTGTCTTTTCTGCTCTCAGGCCGCCGCACTTATACCGACTTGTTTCTGCCGTTTGCCAAAGATACCATTGCCCGTGAAAGCAAATTGTATTTTTATGACATTAATGCAAAAGTCAATTTTATTATTAATGATAATAACCGCCTTTTCATATCGGGCTATTTTGGTCGCGATGTAAATGTTTTTGCAGAGCTGTTTCAGGTTAATTTTGGCAATGCCACAACTACCATACGTTGGAACCATGTCTATAATGGCCGGATTTTTTCTAATCTTACTTTTATTTATAGCGATTTTGACTATAATCTCGGAGTTCCGCAGGGCAAAACCGGCTTTAAATGGTTGTCACATATTATTGATATCGGCTTCAGAAATGATTATAATTTTTATATCAATTCAAATAATAACATAAGATTTGGCATTCAACTGACACATCATACCATTAAACCAGGAATGACAGAAGAAGTCAGTGAGGAAAGCTATATCAATTCAATTAAATTACCTGATGCACACAGTATTGAAAGTGCATTGTTTTTGAGCAATGAGCAGCGTATCAGCTCACGATTTTCAGTCCAATATGGCCTGCGATATTCGCTTTTTCAGAATATAGGCAGTGCAACCTTGTACGATTATAATGATAATTATGAAGTTACTGACACAACCCTCATTCCCGCAGGAGAGATATTTAATACATATGGAAATCTTGAACCCCGGCTGGGCATAAGATTCACGCTTAGTGAAAGAAGCTCAGTTAAGGCAGGATATAACCGTATGGCACAATATCTCCACCTGGCATCAAATTCAACAGCCACTTTCCCCCTTGATATGTGGTTTATGAGCAGTCCTAATGTTAAACCTCACCTGGTTGATCAGATTGGGCTTGGTTATTTCCGCAACTTCAGGAATAATACCATTGAAACTTCCATTGAAGTATTCTATAAAAAGATGAAGAATACCATTGATTTTAAAGATCATGCCATGCTTGTGCCTAACACTTTCCTTGAAGGAGAGCTTCGGATAGGCACGACAAGGTCTTATGGCATTGAATTAATGGTAAGAAAAGAAAGCGGAAAACTCACCGGATGGGTTAGTTACGCGTATATTCACACGCGCCGGCATATACCTGAAATTAACAGAGGCAGGGAATTTCCGCCTCCTTACGATAAACCTCACAACGTATCATTTGTTGTGCAATATGAAATTAATAAAAAGTTTGACTTATCTGTTAACTGGGTTTACTCATCACCAAATCCCGTTACCGTGCCTAAAGCCGGATATTATTATGGCGAAATATGGGTTCCTGAATATTCATATCGCGGCGGCGTAAGAATTCCCGGCACTGCCTATCACAGACTCGATGTTTCTTTTAATTACAATTTTCTGATATCAAGGTTCGAAAGTAACCTTAACCTGTCTGTTTATAACGCTTATAACCGGCATAACGCATTTGCCATATATTTCAGGGATAAAAGCCTGCGCAGGGATACATCACAACCAGAAAATACAGAGACTAATGTGGATGTGGTGAAGCTTTACCTTTTCCCCATAGTGCCTACCTTAACTTTTAATATAAAATTCTGAAGTGTTATGAAACCCGGATATAAATCATTGTTTAACACAAATACGGATAAAAATAGCACCACGAGTTTTTATCAGGCTAACAAGTCTATCCAACTTTTAAAAGACATTTTACGGGGAAAAAGGATTTTATTTGCAATCCTGATTTTGTCTTTTTATAGTTGTGAAGAAATTATGCATATTGAATTTAAAAGTGACGGTAAGAAAAATCTTGTGGTGGAGGGAGAGATAACCTCTGATACAATGGCTCATCAGGTAATACTTTCATATACGGGTGATTATTTTAAAAAACAACCACGTGACCCTGCTACCGGAGCAATAGTTACTATAACAGACGGAGAACAGGTATTTGAACTGAATGAAACACAGGCCGGAATTTATACCACTAATCCTGATGTATATGGCATACCGGGAAAATCATATACGCTGAATGTGATTCTTCCTGATGGCAGGGAATATTCAGGTACAGACCAGTTAATATATTGTTCTGATTTTGACTCCATTGTTCAGACATACAATTATAAACATTTCGGGCCTCCGGGGTCCAATAATTATGGATATGATATACTTTTCTTCGGACAAGAGCCTTCATCTTCTGTTGATAATTATATGTTTCTTCTTTACCTGAATGATATTTTGTACACTGATACTATTTTTGAAGCTGCTTTCGTATCGGATGAATATTTTAACGGAAGTTATATCTATGAATTGCCACTGTTTTATATTCCTGAAAGTGATTTTGCAGGCGATTCAATGAAAGTTACATTGGAAATGCGTTCTATTTCAAAGGCTTATTACGATTATCTTGTTGGATTAATGCTTGAAACTGTTTGGCGAGGTTCACCATGGGACGGTCCTCCTGCTAATGTTCCCAGTAACATAAACAATGAAGCCCGCGGATTTTTCAGAGCCTCCGATATTAAACGTAAAACCCGGTATTTTTATTCAACACCAAGGCAGGAGACTAAAAAATGATCATTTTTCTTTTGATTATTAAACATGTATCCGGGATTAGTCA
>CAZBCB010000166.1:0-6796 GCA_964489905.1 uncultured Bacteroidales bacterium | reverse complement strand
ATTGGGTAAATTAATATTAAAGTAATGATTATCAATTAGTTCAATGTCTTATTTCACAAAAAAACGGCTCAAGAAAAGAGACCGCAGTCTTAATAAATATTCATTCAATGCAAGGGTTGTAATAAATATAATTGCTTCAGAGTTGTTGAACCCAAATGCGTCAATAGAAACAATTAAATATTTATTGTGTTTCTATTGACTAATCTCCTCTAAAAATAATTTTCTTGTAAACAGGTTTTATCAAATCTGCATTGCCCCTTTCCATTTTTATCAGCCCGGATGAATTTATAAATTCATCGTACTTCGGTTGAATAAAACCTTAATGAAAAAAAAGTATTTCAACCTAACGGTAGAAAAGAATGAAGGATGGTGGTGAAGGTTCAGGAAATAAAGAGTAAATTGTGAAAAAGAAATATCTAAGTTTCCTTACTGTAATCTATCTTAAAAATCGGATAAAAAAAGGAAACGTGAAGCTGTTTAATATTTACCAGATTTCGAGGCGGTAGTTATTTAATTCCTTGTCAAGTTTTTTAGCATTACCTATAACATTATCAAGCATCTGCCAGAATTGTAAACCATGATTTTTATGCACAGTATGGACAAGTTCATGTAATATTACATAATCGGTCAGATGTTGCGGAAGACGCATAAGCTGTATATTCAGACTTACATTATTTTCGCGGGAACAGCTTCCCCAGCGGGTTTTATTATTCCTGAATGTTAGGCGTTTATATGAAAATCCATATTTCAGCGCCAGTTCGTTTACCCTTTCCGGAAGGTATTTATTGGCTTCAATACGCCATGCTTCAAGAATACCTTTTCGGATGGCACGTTGAATTCTTATATCCCGGTAATCAGCAAACGAGGGATAGAAAATGTAAATCAGACCTGATTTAACTATTATCTGAATGGTTTTTTTTTCATGTGTCTGAAGGCATAATTTATGGTCGCGGGTTTTGAAATGTGTATCAGGAGTGAAAAGTGTTGTTTTCTTTTCTTTTTCAGCCATTTTTTGAGTATGCTTAATAACCCATGTCTTTTTTTCCTCAATAAACTTTCGGGCTGTTTCAATGGATACGAAAGCCGGCACCGTTACTTTTATGCCTTCAAAAGGTTTTATGCTTATACGCAGATATCTGGATTGATAACTTCTGACGAAACGGACATTTCCTATGCCCTCAAGGGTCATAATGGTATGTATGTCATTTTTTTCTTTCATCACAAAAGAAAATCGAAATTAAACGGCAATTTAAAATAATTTCATTGAAAAAACAGTCAGCTTTATTTCAATATTATCAATCAAATTCTAATTTTACAGAATAAATCAACATTTTGAATTAAATGAACACCAAGAAGGTTTTAATATACCTGTCCTTATTTGTTGTTTTATTTATTATCATCATAATAATCGGCAAAAAGGCAGGATGGTTTGGAAATTCAGTACTTTATGAAGTATCTACAGAAAATGTGATCAGAAGAAATATTACTGAGGTCATCACGGCAAATGGTAAAATTGAGCCTGAAACAGAAGTAAAAATAACGCCTGATGTATCGGGGGAAATTGTTGAATTAGCCATTAAAGATGGTGATGCTGTGAGGAAGGGGCAATTTCTGTTAAAAATCAAACCTGATATTTATATATCCGCGCGCGACAGGGCAAATGCAGCATTGAATGGTGCCCGGGCAAACCTGGCTAACAGCAAAGCTATGCTTGTACAGGTGGAATCGAGGTTTGAACAGGCGAAATTAGCATATAACCGCAGTAAAATACTTTGGGAGCAAAAGACTATATCTGATGCTGAATGGGAAACAGCCCAATCAAATTACAAAATTGCTATGGCAGAAGTAGAGGCTGCAAAAAAGAATGTTGAAGCCGCTGAATATTCGGTTAACAGTTCAGAAGCCTCATTAAAAGAAGCCAATGAAAATTTGTTAAAAACTACCATTTTTGCTCCCATTGACGGAATAGTCACAGCATTACTGGTTGAACGTGGTGAGAGGGTTGCCGGTACCTCAATGATGAGTGGCACAGAATTATTACGCTTGGCAAACCTCGACAGAATGGAGGTGTTAACTGAGGTAAACGAAAACGATATTGTCAGGGTGAGCTTACATGATTCAGCTATTATTGAGGTTGATGCATACCCCGACCGTAAATTCAAGGGAATTGTAACCGAAATAGCTAATTCTGCAAAAACAATTGGTACTTCCAGCGATCAGGTTACCAATTTTGAAGTAAAGGTATTGATCCTCAAAGAGTCATATAAAGATTTTGTTGAGCAGGGGAAAACCTATCCTTTCCGGCCGGGAATGTCAGCATCTGTTGATATACTTACTGAATCAAAAAATAATGTTCTTACTGTGCCCTTACAGGCTGTGACACGTCAGGCTGATACCCTGCAAAAGGCTGACACACTTAAAGCCATATCGCCCAATCTGGAATATAAAGAAATTGTTTTTGTTTACGAGAATCAGAAAGTGAAGCTTACCGAAGTTAAAACAGGCATACAGGATAATAATTATATTGAAATAATCAGTGGGTTATCAGAAAATCAGGAAGTTGTAACAGCACCCTATCATATAATTACCAAGAAACTCAAGGATGGCACACCGGTTAAAAAAGTAGCCAGGGAGGATTTATATAAGAAAACCAGTAAAAAGGAAAAACAATCTGATTAACGGTTAACATTTATCTTTTATCGCAGCAAGAAGAGTGATCATTGTTGGTAACTGGTGGAAGCCAGAAAATTCTGAATTGAGAAAGAGAAAAGTTTGAAAAAATGGCATTGATTTTGAATATTGAAACTGCAACGAGACTTTGTTCGGTTGCTCTGGCAAAGGATACAAATATAATTTCAATGAATGAATCATTTGAAGATAAATCGCATGCAGCTAACCTTTCTGTATTCATCAGGAAGGTTCTGGATGAGCAGAATTTGTCTGTAAAAGATCTGGATGCCATAGCCACAGGCAGCGGACCAGGTTCATATACAGGGCTGCGTATTGGTGTATCGACAGCAAAAGGACTTGCTTACGGAGCTAAAATACCTTTAATTTCTGTAAGTACGCTTGAAACAATGTTTTATGTTGCACTGAAAATTTTAAGAAAAGATAACCCGGATATGCTGCAGGATGAGACGGCAATATTTTGTCCAATGATTGACGCCCGCAGGATGGAAGTGTATATGGCAATGTTTGATGCATCGGGTAATCGCCTTGAAAATGACAGGGCTATGGTTATTAATCATACTTCTTTTACTGAATTATTGAACAATCATATTATTGTTTTTTTCGGAAGCGGTGCCTCAAAATGCCGCGAAGTTTTATCACATAAGAATGCATATTTTATGGATAATGTTTATCCTTCTGCATCGGTAATGGCACAATTGTCATTAAAGTATTTTCATGATAAGAGATTTGAAGATATAGCATATTTTGAACCTTTTTATTTAAAAGATTTCATTGCAACAACAAAGCGAAAAAATATCCTGAACAACACACCAACAAAATCCTTATAATTTACGTTACAAATAAAAAAATAATAGTTTGAACAAGATAAAAGACATATTCGCGGGATTAATCATTTTCATGATCTTTATGCTGCAAGTGTCAACTTATGGTCAGCCCACAATGATACCTGTAAAACCAAAGCCATACATACCTGGTGAAAAATTGATATTTGCGCTTAAATATGGACCTATTCATGGAGGTGATGCTGAAATTGAGCTTCGTCAGGCGGTTTTAAATAATAAAACTGTATTTTATGCAAAGGTTACCGCTAAAACGGTAGGTATTACGGACAAGTTATACAGCATTAAAGATATTTTTGAGAGTTATTTTGATATTAATTCAAGTTTACCTTATAAAGCTGTTCGCAATGTAAAGGAAGGGAATTACCGGTCATATTGCGAACTGACCTTTCACCGTAAAGATACAACTGTTTACAGTTCAAAAACAGATTCATTATATAAAGTGATTCCAAATATTCTGGATATACTTTCTTCTTTATATTATCTGAGGAGCTATAACCCTGGTTATTTTAAGAATGGCGATGTTATTCCAGTTGTAACTTTCTGGGATGATGAAATATTTCCGTTTTACTTGAGATATAAGGGTATTGAAATTGTAAAGACAAAATATGGCAGGATGCAGTGCCATCGTTTCGATCCGGTTGTTGAACCCGGTCGGGTTTTCAAATCAGAAGACGATCTTACGGTGTGGTTTAGTGCCGATAAAAATTTTATTCCTGTTAAGGCAAAATTTGAACTTATTGTTGGCACTTTAAGGTGTGAACTTGATCAATATAAAAACCTTCGGTATAATTTGAATATTATTGAATAATACTTGAAGCAGTAACTTTTAATTGTTGTATCAGTACTGAATTGTAAGTGATTTATTAATATTCAAAAAAATCATTAATTTTGAAATAATAAGATATTACTGCATTGAAAGATAATAAGCTAAGCAAAATATCTTCCAATCGCCTTCAACTTACTACATTTAAACTGAAGGCATTATTAAATATTACACAGGCGATTAATGAAAACCTGACACAGGAAGAATTGCTTAAAATATATGAAAGATTGCTGAAACAGGATTTGAATATCGGTAAAGTCCTTGTTTTCATCTATGAAGAGCGTTGGAAGTGCATACTGATGTCGGGAGAAGTAGGAGAATCGTATAAAAATATTGATGTTGAACGTGATTTATTACCCATACAGGATATATCTTTTGTTACTTCATCACCCAATAAATCACTTGATGTTTTTGATATAGTGATACCTGTTATAAATAAAAACATTCCCATAGCCTATGTAATAATAGGCGATATTGAGGAAGGAGAAGGGGTAAGTCCGATTATCAAACATCTGAATTTCATACAAACCCTTACCAATATCATTGCGGTGGCAATTGAAAATATGAGGTTATTTAAAGAGAGCTTGAGGCAGGAAGCCATTAAAAAAGAGCTTGAACTTGCCTCGAAGATGCAGAATATGCTGATTCCTAACCCATCGGTATTGCCCCGGAATGATAAAATTTATATGACCAGTTTTTATCATCCCCATTTTGATGTAGGTGGCGATTATTACGATTACATTCCGCTGAGCAAAAACGAATTTGGCTTTTGCATTTCGGACGTTTCCGGAAAAGGCATGTCAGCTGCCCTGTTGATGTCCAATTTTCAGGCTAACCTTAGAGCCCTTTTTACGCATGATGTAACACTCGATGCACTTATTGAAAAACTGAATGAAAGGGTTATGGCAGCCACCAATGGTGAAAAATTCATTACTCTTTTTATTGCCAAGTTCAACTATAAGACCAGAGAACTTGAGTATATCAATGCCGGCCACAATCATCCTATGTTGTATTTAAAGAAAAGCAAGGAATTGCAGTTTCTTAACAAAGGCTGTGTTGGTATTGGAATGCTTGACGAAATACCTATTATTCGTAAGGGGTCAATTACCATTGAAGAACCAGCAAAAATACTTTGTTATACTGACGGACTGATTGAACTGATAGACGGAAAGAAAATTTCATTCGGCACCAAGGAAATTGAGGAATGCATAGTTAACAATCATTCAATAGAAGAAAATATTCAGGCAATTATAAAAAAACAGGGTATTCTGGAAGGCAATACTGCTATTTTTGATGATATTTCTATATTGGGTATTGAATTGTATTAACTTTGAGAGACTTGATAAATTAAGGAGCAATCAGCGTGATTTACCTGTCAGTGTTAACTTTCTCATTATTAAGCACAAAGCAATCAATAGCTACTACAATTGCAGTAAATCCCCAGAACAATGCTGAAGCTTTATCGGTATCAAGAAAATTATTTAGAATACCATGGACGTAATAAGTAATTAGGCCGATGACAGCAGATAAAATCATGATCCGGTAACGGGTATCCTTAAGTTTGGCGTAAGTATTAAAACCTGTTATTAAAGTAAGGATAATGACAGCTAAAATAGTAAACATGCCTATAAAGCCGGATTCAGATAAAGGACCAAGATATTCACTATGTGCAGTACCTCTGTCAGCCATATTTGTACTGATGGAAGTTTTTTCCCTGACTATCTGAAACGGAGCATATTGAAACATATAGGTACCCGGTCCCCACCCAAAAACCGGTTTCTGAAGAAACATTCTCCAGGCGCAACTCCAGCGGTTCAAACGTTCACGGTTTGAGTCGTCAGTAGTAATATTTGATATTGATTGCACATGTTCTGTTAAATTTGCTGACGATTCCTGACGGTTTTTCTCCATCTGGTGTTTGATGGATTCAAACTGACTGGAAACAGCAACCAGTAATACGATTAAAAACAGGACTAAGGTATGAAACTTTATCCGGAAGATTACAATTAAAAAGACAACACAGGCAACGATCAGACTGATCCATGCAGCTCGTGAAAAAGACAATACCAGTGCCGTTGAAACAACTGCAAAAACCAATACGGATATAAGGCGATGCCAGAACGATCGTTTGGGTTCAAAAATAATACCAGCAATAACGGGAATAACCATGGCAAGAACTGCACCGTAGGCAGTGTGGTCATTATAAAAAGGCCCCATCACAGAATGTGCGGCTATCTGGTTAAACAAACCAATACTGATATGACGGTTGGTGGTATATGCAATTACGAATAACAGAGGGATAAGGTAAAACCAGATATATTTATAAATATTTCGTGTATTTTTTCGGAATAATTCAGCAGCTAAAAAATAAAATGCCACAACAAACCAAATTCGTGATAATAAAAATTTAAACGAAACAAGAGGCATGGTACTTGTAAAT
>CAZBCB010000165.1:0-6901 GCA_964489905.1 uncultured Bacteroidales bacterium | reverse complement strand
AATTTTTTTGAATCATAGGCAATGAATGTAATTTAGAAATTCATCCGTTAATTTACATTATTTTTAATATGTTAAAACAGAAAATTGTTGACAACTATTAAAAATGAATATATATAAAATTTCATATTATTACTGTAAAGTAATAATTTTATTAAGATTTTCGCCCTGATTATGAAAAATAAAACTTTTTTACTTTCGTTAATAACTTTTCTGTTTTTATTAAATTATAAAGTAACTGCTCAGGTTCATGCTGATTTCACAGCAAATCCTTCTGCAGGTTGTTCACCATTACAGGTAAGTTTCACCAACCTCAGTACAGGCCCAGGGACCTTATCGTACACATGGTATCTGCAGCCCGGTATTTCGACTCTTAAGGATCCACAGGCAACATATATTACGCCAGGTACTTATAATATTACACTGATTGTTACCAACGGAACCAATAGTGATACGGTTACCAAACCTGTTGTGGTTTACCAGAGTCCTTCAGCCGACTTTACTGCCAATCAGAAAGGCTGTGTACCGCACAATGTTCAGTTTAATGATGCCTCAACTCCCGGTGATGCGCCTATTTCTGCATGGCGCTGGGACTTTCGTTCAGGCTCAATAGATACCCGGCAGAATCCTACAAAATTATATTCAACTGCCGGAAAATATGACGTATTTCTTGAAGTTACCGATAACAACGGTTGCAAAGGTAGTATTGATAAACTGCAATTCATTGATGTGGCCAATCCACCTGACGCTGCCTTTACATTTACACCTTCTTCAGCATGTGCAGTGCCGGCCCTGATAACATTCTCAAACACTTCCACCGGTCAGGGGGTAATAACCTATAACTGGAATTTTGGAGACAATACTTCATCAACATTAAAAAATCCGACAAAAACCTATAACCAGTTTGGTTCATATAAAGTTACCCTTCAGGTAAACAGTGATTACGGATGTTCAGATACTTTATCAAAATTTGTCAATGTTAGCAATATAATTGCTGCAGGTACGCTATCACAAGGAGGAAAACTAATAAACAACAATGATACAATATGTGTGGGTCAGGTTGATTTTTCAAGCACTTCTTCAGGAACATCTTCTATTTTATGGAAATTCGGTGATGGTAAGACTTCTATCAGTAAATCAGGTTTTCACGTCTATACCACAGGAGGGAATATTACCGTGCTACTGATTGCTGCTCCGGGCACCAGTTGTGCCGACACGGTTACATGGAGGTTTTATATGAATCAGCCAACCGCAAATTTCAACATGAGCAGTAACTATTCGTGTAATTCTTCAGCCCTGGTTAATTTTACTGATATTTCAACCGGTGCCGTTGCATGGGAATGGACTTTTAACGACGGAACAAAGGCAACAACTCGCAATACATCAAAAACCTATTCATTGCCTGCAGAAACTGACCCTTATAAAATAAATACTGAAGTTATTTTTAATACCACCCTTAAAGTTACAAGCAAATACGGCTGCACGCATTCTATATCAAAACCATTTACGATTAAAAAACCTACAGCCATGTTTGCGGTTGATAAGACACAGGGTTGTATGCCACTTACAATTAAATTCAAAGATCAAAGCCAGTCGGATGAACCTATTTCCACACGCCAGTGGATTTTCGGAAACGGATCTACCTCAAGCGGATCAGTTGATTCAGCAACATATACCTATAACAGCGAGGGAACTTTTCTTGCCCGGCTTGTAATTACCAATAACCTTGGTTGCAGGGATACTTCATTTATCATTCCCATCAGAGTAGGAAAAACACTAACTCCTAATTTTAATGTCAGCAAAACATCAGTATGCCCGGGTGAAGTCATTCAGTTTACTGACGCTACTTCACCATCAAACCTTGCCCAGAGCTGGCATTACATAGTTGATGGTAAAAGCATCAATAACCTTCCCGGTGTTAAAAATCCATACTGGAAAGTTGATAATGTTAAACCCGGCAACCTGGACGTTAAACTTCAAATCAATTACAATGGTTGCATTTCCGAAAGGGTCAAGAACGATTTGATTACAAATAACGGTGCTCAGGCTGATTTCAGTTATTCCTTTAACTGTAATACACCGTTTAATTACCAGTTTACTAACCTTTCGCTTGAAAGCACCAGTGTTGAATGGAATTTCGGAGATGGTTCACCGGTGAGCACAGCGAATAATCCCACGCATAATTTCACATCTGAAGGTAATTATATGGTAAGACTGGTAGCTTTTAAAGGAACATGCATGGATACCTTGATTAAAGAAGTAAAGGTACGAAATACGAATGCCGTAATTACCGCCAATGCATCAGCCTGTGCAGGAGTGCCGGTAAAACTGCGTGGCAGCAATTCATACGGAATGGTTGATTATTGTTATGAAAAATATGAATGGAATTTTGGTGACAATACACAGAAAATAAATACCCGCATTGATACGGTAATGCATACATTTTCGAACAGGGGCACATTTCCTGTGAAACTTAAAACACATTATGACAACGGATGCGTGGATTCTGCAACCTTAAATATCCGTATTTATCAGCCATTTGTTTCTTTCACACCTGATACATCCTATGGCTGTTCGCCTTTCACGGTTAACTTCACCGATAATTCAACCCCCGATGTCAATGCACTTCAGCAATGGCACTGGGATTTTGCAGATGGCAAGGATACGACCTATACTGTAAAAAAGACCACCATACCTCATTATTTTGCTGAACCAGGTGTATTTAATGTGGTTCTTACCGTTCGTGATGCATTAGGATGTGAAGGTTCATACAGCAGCACTATATCAACAGCCAACCCGAATGCCGAATTTCTGGCTGATAAACCGTTGAATTGTGTTGGCTCTGAATTAAAGTTTTATTATAATTATACCACCGGTGACAGCGTAATATGGAACTTTGGTGATGGCACCATTTCGAGGTCAAAGGTAATACCTGCTTCACATTCTTTTTCTACACAGGGGGACAAAACAGTAAGTCTGACCATTTATAAATATGGTTGTTCACACACTTATTCAAATCCCGACGGATATATCAAAATTCAAAAGCCCGATGCAGGATACACAGTATCAGATTCAATATGGAACTGCTATCCAAAGGAGATTACTTTCACCCACAAAGATCCGGGAAAAATTGTAAAATCGGGTACATGGGAGTTTGGTTACAACAATAACAGATCAGAATATGATACGATAAGGGTATTTAATTACCCCCGTCCGGGTGAATACTTAACGCGGCTGATGATTGAGACAACATACGGCTGCCGCGATACAGCTGAAAAAAGTATTACCATAACCGGACCCACAGGGTCATTTACCATATCACCCTCAAGTAAGAATGCATGCCGCGGTGATGAGGTAACTTTTCAGATTAAAGATACCAGTAACGTATGGGATTTTCAATGGGATATGGGTGACGGATTGTTTGTAAAAGGTGATCCGGTAAAACATATTTATACCCGTATGGGCACATTATATCCGAAACTTATTTTATATGGTGATAACGGATTATGCATTCCTCCTCCTGTTATTGATACGTTGCTTATTTTTGAAGTGATTGCTGAAATAGGTGTGCCTGATACCGGTCTTTGCGAGCAATATCAGATTCCGTTCGGAAATAATTCCACAGGCAATACGATTAATAACTGGAGTTTCAGTAATGGTGTTACATCTAATGATGCTATTCCTGTAGTACAGTTTTCACCGGGGAATTATACGGTGCAACTAATGGTATTCAATGACATTGGTTGTTCTGACACCACAACCGAATCATTTGTTATAAATCCGATACCCCCGATTACCGTTAGCGCCGATACATTTATTTGTGAAGGTGATGCCATTACTCTTTATGCCACCGGCGGTGATGCCATTCAATGGTATCCGTCAACAGGCCTGAGCAATGCCCGGAGTTATACACCTCTGGCTTCGCCTCAGCATACTACAAATTACACGGCAGTTGTCAGATATTTATCAACAGGATGCCGAAATTCAGACCAGTTATTTCTTTTAGTGCAGGAAGAGCCTGAGGTTATCCTGCATCCTTATCCCGATACCACAATAATCATCGGAGAAATAGTCCATATTATGTCTGATTCACTTTTTGATGTTACCTATTCATGGTCACCAGACAACTGGCTAAGTTGCAGCAACTGTGCATCACCTTATGCACAGCCGCTTGAAACTACGCGTTACACGCTTACTGTAATTGATACCAATTATTGCTTTACAAAGTACTATGACATTGACTTTGAAGTCATTGAAGAATATTCATTAGACCTGCCAACGGCATTTACGCCCAATGGTGACGGAATTAATGATGTGATTTATGTTAAAGGCTGGGGTATTAAGAAACTTATTGAATTCAGGGTATTTAACCGGTGGGGCAATGAAGTATTTTTCACTGATGATATAAATCAGGGGTGGGATGGCACCTTTAAAGGAAAATTGCAGAATATTGACTCATATGCTTATGTTGTTACAGTTGAAATGTGGGATGGAAGAGTTGTTAGCAAAAAAGGTGCAATCAATCTTCTGAGATAATCATTGTTTTTCGGTTTTTGTTTTTAAGAGTTCCTTTAAAGCAAACATTTCGTCTCTAAGCCTTGCAGCTTCCATAAAATTAAGGTCGGCTGCCGCCTTTTCCATGGCACTTTTTGTTTTTTCAATTGTTTTTTCAAGTGCTTCACGGTTCATATAACGGACAACCGGATCGGCAGCAATATCAATTTTTTCGGGCTCGGTATATGCATTGGCAATACCTGTTTTTGCCCGCACTTCTTTCATTATATTTGAAGCAGCCTTAATAATCTGACGTGGAGTAATATTATGCTGCTCATTATATTTCAATTGTTTTTCCCTGCGGCGGTTTGTTTCATCAATCGTGCGTTGCATCGAGAAGGTAATATTATCGGCATACATAATAACCCTGCCGTTGAGGTGGCGGGCAGCCCTGCCTGCTGTTTGCGTAAGCGAACGTTCTGACCTCAGGAAACCTTCTTTGTCGGCATCGAGTATGGCAACAAGTGCGACTTCAGGCAAGTCAAGCCCTTCACGCAAGAGGTTCACCCCAACAAGGACATCAAACGACCCGTTTCTTAATCCTTCCATGATTTCAATCCGTTCAAGCGTATCGATATCTGAGTGTATATAGCGGCTTTTAACATTGTAATGCAGTAAATAATTAGTCAGCTCTTCAGCCATGCGTTTGGTAAGTGTAGTTACCAGCACCCGTTCGTTGTTTTTAACACAAAGACGAATCTCACGCATCAGGTCATCAATCTGATTCAGACTGGGTCTTACCTCTATCAGGGGATCAAGTAATCCTGTAGGTCGAATCAATTGCTCAACAATAACACCTCCGGATTTTTCAAGTTCAAAGTCAGCCGGAGTTGCACTGACAAAGATTACCTGGTTTACAAGCTCTTCAAACTCATCGAACTTCAATGGGCGGTTATCCATGGCGGCCGGAAGGCGAAAACCATATTCAACAAGTGTTTGCTTGCGTGAATGATCACCACCAAACATAGCCCTGATCTGGGGTATGGTAACATGGCTTTCATCAATAATTGTCAGAAAGTCTTTCGGGAAATAATCAAGCAAACAAAAAGGCCTGTGGCCCGGTGGCCTACCATCAAAATAACGCGAATAATTTTCAATGCCTGAGCAATATCCGAGTTCACGCAGCATTTCAATATCATAGGTTACACGATCCCGTATCCTTTTTGCCTCTTCATATTTACCCAGCTCATTAAAAAATTCTACCTGTTTAATCATATCAAGCTCAATTTGCCGCAGTGCGTTTTCCATGCGTGACCTGGTTGTAATAAAAATGTTTGCAGGATAGATGAATACTTTGTTAAAGGAATCAATTTTTTTACCGGTAACCGGATCAAAAGATATGATTTCTTCAATTTCATCGCCCCAGAAATGAAACCGATATGCAAAATCACTGTATGCCAGAAAAACATCAACGGTATCGCCTGTTACCCTGAAGGTGCCCCTGTGGAAATCAATTTCATTTCTTGAATAAAGACTATCTACCAGTTTTCTTAAAAAAACATTCCGGCTTATGAGCTGTCCGCATTCAGCAGAAATGGTATTGTTATAAAAATCTTCAGGATTGCCAATACCATACAGGCATGAAACAGAAGAAACAACAATAACATCACGACGACCTGATAAAAGGGATGATGTGGCACTAAGCCTTAGCTTTTCGATTTCTTCATTTATCGACAAATCTTTTTCAATGTAAGTATCAGTAACCGGAAGATAGGCTTCAGGCTGATAATAATCATAGTAGGAAACAAAATATTCTACCGCATTTTCAGGGAAGAACTGTTTGAATTCACCAAATAGCTGGGCAGCCAATGTCTTGTTGTGGCTCAATACCAGCGTAGGCTTCTGAACCTGGTGAATCACATTTGCCATAGTGAAGGTCTTACCCGAACCGGTGACTCCAAGCAGAGTCTGATATTTAATACCCTGCCTTATACCTGTCGCCAGTTGCCTGATAGCATCAGGCTGATCGCCTGTGGGTGTATATGACGAAACAAGATGAAAGTCCATTCAGAACAATAACCGGTTAATATAAAAAGTACTGAATATCAATGATATATCAGAAACATATCTAATGGTTGTACTGGTTTTCAATTTGTGTTGCTAAGGTATAATGGTTTTTTAATTTGCCCTCATTGTAGAAAAAAAATTAAAATTTAAATCAAAAACAGGAAACCGTTTGTTAAAATAATCGTAAATTAATCATACAGATAACAAAAAATGTTTTTGGGGTAAAACTATTTTTTTTATTGCTTGAATTATAATACATTGATGGTTAAATGAGCAAAAGAAAAACCGGATTTTAAAGACATAAAGCTGAATTAGTAATTCTAAAATAAGCCCTCACTGGCTA
>CAZBCB010000164.1:0-6959 GCA_964489905.1 uncultured Bacteroidales bacterium | reverse complement strand
ACATAGAAAGGATATAAAAATTCGGAAAAAAAATAAAAAAGCCAACGAAATTTTATTCCAAAAAATCCTGATAATTCTTTTAAAAACAACCCATCGAAAATAAGTTTAACAGCAAATATAGTCGGGAATAACCAAACCAACTTCAAATAAAACATCAAAAAAAAGGAGGTTATCATTACCATATTTGTAATGAGCACAAGCAAAGCTGGAAAAAGAATTTCACAGTCATGATAATACCTGCTTTTTGAAATCCATCTCGAACGCTGGGTGAGAAAACCGGGTATATCTTTTTCGGGCTTTGTAATAGCTGTGGCAGGTAATGATTTCAAAAACTTAATTCTGTTCCTGTATTTCTTTTTCAGTTGCAATAATAATAATGTATCATCTCCCGATGCTATTGACTTTAAAAGCGGATCATCAAGTTCAAAAATATTTTGTTTTACATAACATAAATTGGCACCACTGCAATATATTGGTCTCCCGGCAATTGCCGAAGCTGCACCTGATCCGACAAGACTTATCATATCGAGCTGCTGAAAATAACAAAATAAGCCATCATTACCCTTATCGGGAATTACCGGACCGATGATCATAACCGGATGAAATTCTTCATAAAATGAAGATAATACAGACAACCATTGCCTGCCATAACGGCAGTCAGCATCAATAGTTACTATTAGTTCATGCCTGGCATTTTCTATACCCTTCATCAGGGCTTCCTTCTTGCCTTTTTTTTCTTCAGGAAGCTGAAAGAACTTGCAATTCAGTGCTTTTTGGCAAAAATTTTTTACAATAGCAACTGATTGATCTGTTGAATGATCATCAACAAGGAGAATTTCAAAGTATTCGGCCGGATATTCCTGAGATATCAAATCATTTAAAATAACAGGAAGATTAGCCTGCTCATTCCTGAATGGTATGATAATACTAAAACAATGATATGTCGTCGATTTATGTGGTTTATATTCAGGATATTTTTTCCATTCTATATAATATCGGTAAATAAGCAGGATGTAAAAGAGCACAATGACGATAAAAACTATTGCAACAATGAGCATTAAAGTTGATTATTTTATTATGATTGTTTAACGGACAACCATTTATCTATTTTTGCATATAACTCGGCAATATTGATGGGTTTTGATATAAAATCATCACATCCGGCCAACAGGCACTTTTGCTTTTCCTCGCTGATGGCATTAGCTGTCTGAGCGATGACAGGTATTCTCTTATTGAATTTTTTGATTTCCTCGGTGGCTTCAAGTCCGTTCATTTCCGGCATCTGAATATCCATTAATATCAGGTCTATGTTTGCATTGTTACGACAAATATTAACTGCCTCAATACCATCAGCAGCATGCAATACATCAGCACGTGTCTGTTTAAGGAATCCTTCAAGGAATTTATAGCTGAATTTATCATCTTCAGCAATTAAAAAGGTTTTTCCTTCCCAGACATAATCTGTTTTAGGTTTTTGTTTAATCAGTAACTCTTCATCCTTTTTAACAGCCCGGACATAAGGTATTGTAAAATAAAATGTTGAACCTACATTAACAGTTGATTCTGCCCACATTTTACCGCCCAGTAATTCAACAAGTCCTTTTGAAATGGCAAGGCCCAGACCCGATCCTCCATATTTGCGTGTTGACGAACTATCAGCCTGGATAAAACGTTCAAAAACAAGACCGATTTTATCTTCAGGGATTCCAATACCAGTATCCTTGACATAAAACAACAGTTGATTATCTTCAGAAAGCTTATATCCAAATTCAATGAACCCTTCCTGAGTAAATTTAATAGAATTGCCCACCAGGTTTGTTAATATTTGCCTCAGCCGATTGGGATCAGTACGTATGTAACAGTTATCCTTATTAAAAAATTTCTGAACTCTTATTTTTACATTGGCTTTGTTTTTTCGTAATCTTTCGGTCATGAATGAGGAACGAATCTGATCGAGAAGGTTATTTAATGAAAAGTCATCAAAAATAATATTTACCTGTCCGGCTTCAATTTTGGCAAAATCTATAATGTCATCAATAAGGTTTATCAGCATTTTACCGTTGCTGTTGATGATTTCAAGGTATTTCTTACGATTGGTAGCATTCAGGCTTTCATCATTAAGCATTTCAGCAAATCCTAAAATACCATTCATAGGTGTTCTTATCTCATGTGACATATTGGCGAGGAATGCTGTCTTCAGCTTATCTGATTCTTCAGCTTTTTCTTTTGCTTTGATCAGCTCATATTCAAGCATGCTACGATGCAAGACAACAGAGACCTGATGGATAAATGTTTCTATTATGTGCTTAAATTTAATAATGCTTTTGTTTAGCGTAAGAATTGTAACATTTCCAAGGAGTTTGTTATAACGGGCCAAGCCAATATTATAAATTTTATGTATTTTAAGTAAATCTTTTATTTTTAAAAGCTGTTCATTTGAAATATCTCCCAGGTCACCATTTATCATTTCATCTTTTATTGAAATAATTGTTCCGGCATAATCAACCATACCAGAAACATTATTAAAACCAAATCTGAGGCCTTTTAATGATCGCCCTATATTTTTATTAATCAGGTCGATATGCTCAGGCAATCCTGCAACGCTTTCAACATAAAAATCATTCTCATTTTCCCTGTATGAGGTAACAATCACAACAGCGTTTTCGAGAAAAATAAAAAGCTTATCAGCAATATAACCATATATTTCTTCTCTGGATTCCAATCCAAGCAGGTCAAGGGCTGAATTACTCAAAAACAAAAGGTTATCGTGATAAACCCTTTCTTTTAGTTCACTCATCTTTCTTTCAGATATATCCCTTGAATTGACGATTATACCTCTGATAAAAGGATTTGAAAGTTGATTTGAAAAGATGCTTTCAACATAAATCCAGCGTTTGTTCTTATGCAGGCTTCGGTATTCTTTCTTTATCTGTGTTTTTGGATTTTCAAGTACGGTTTTGAAAGTTTGCCTGAATTCATCAATGTCATCCGGATGAACGATATCAAAAATAGGTTTGTTAAGAAGTTCGTCCCTATCGAAATCAAGTATTTTATTGCGATAAGAACTTTCAAAAATGATATCCCCATCCTGGTTAAGAATTGAAATCGCATCGGAAGAATTCTGAAGCAAGGCCCTGAAATGTTCTTCACGTTCTCTCAGGGTTTTTTCCATCATTTTTCTTTCCGATACATCTCTTGATATGCCTGTAATACCAATCACTTCGCCTCTTTCATTAAAAATAGGCGTTTTGTATGTTTCAGACCATATATGACTTTTCTGATATTCCTCAACCTGTTCGAGTAGCTGTCTCTTGCCGCTTTTTTTAACTTCTTCATCGTTTCGCTGATATTCTTCAGCTAATTCACGCGGGCATATATCGAAGTCGGTTTTCCCTATAATATCAGATACTTTGCGGCGATAAAACTTAGCAAAAGGTTCATTAACAATAATATATCTACCCTGATTATCTTTCAGCCAGGCCAGATAAGGTATGTTATCAAGAATGGCTTTTTGCTGATTTTTTGTATTGATAATAGTTGTTTCAAGTTCTTTCATCCCTGTCATATCACTTGTAACATACACATAACGATAAACCTTTCCTTCCTGATTTTTAACCTGAAAAATACGTGTCCATACATTCTTAATCTCACCGTCAGGGCGTTGAATTCTGTATTGAAATCCCTTGCCTGTCGTCTTTCCGGAGAGTTCTTTTTTGACAAATTTATGGTAATCATTTTTATCGGGCAGGTAAACAACTTCATGTAAGAGATCAGGTTTAACTGTCAGTTCATTTGCTGAAATCCCATAAACACGTTCAAAGGATGGATTAGCATATAATACCGATGATTTTCCAGCCAGAATAAAAACATCATTAGTATTTTCAGCCAGTTGCCTGAATATTTCTTCACTTTCTTTAATTGCAGCTTCGGCAATTTTTCTTTCAGTTATGTCTGTTGATATTACTGTAATTCCTGTAATTCGCTGTTCATGATCATATATAGGGCATACCGTGTTTTCATAAAAATAATGTACACCATCTCTGATATACATTTCTTCATTTAAAATATTTTCTCCTTTAATTGCCTGTCCATAAATGCCTTTCCATTTAGAACGGGCAGCTTCAGGCAATAATTCAAGAATATTATCACCTAATGATATTTCTTTTCCATAATTACTTCTGAAGAAGTCCCTGAACCTGCTGTTAGCTGTAATAATATTGAAATGAATGTCAACTGACCAAATTAAATTTTTTGTACTCTCAAGCACAGCTGAAAGATTAGCCTGGCTGATACTTATTTGTTGCTGCGCCAGTTTGATAGAAGTAATATCTCTTCCTATGCCTACCAAGCCTGAAATACGGCCTTTTCTATCTTTAAGAGGGACTTTGCTTATGAAATAATATTGAATCTTCTTTTTATCTTTTTCACTGATAGATATTTCACGATTATTAACAGTTGTCCCTTTTGTCAGTATCTCATCATCATTGGCAAGCAGTTCTGCAGCCAACTGTGATAATTTAATATCGTTATCTGTCTTTCCAAGCAGATCAGATGAATCCCGGCAATTTACCAGTCTTTCAAAAGCCTGATTTGATAAAATAAACCTGCCGTTGAAGTCCTTCAGATAAATATAATCCGGAATGGCATCTATAAGAGTTTTTAACTGGTTTCGTTCCTGTAAAAGATATTCTTCAGCGTTTTTTTGCTCAGTAGTATCTTCAACAATTCCTGACAAAAACAAGC
Organism: uncultured Bacteroidales bacterium; assembly: GCA_964489905.1. GTDB lineage: Bacteria > Bacteroidota > Bacteroidia > Bacteroidales > UBA10428 > UBA5072. Next base: position 2,216 of record CAZBCB010000164.1, on the reverse strand, counting down.
TTTTCCCATCATTTCCCCTTACCAGATTAAAATATAAACGTACCGGAAAAAGAGTTCCGTCTTTTCGCCTGAAAAAACTTTCATGCCTGAGAGAACCGGTTCCCTTTGTAAGTTTCCTGACAATTGCTTTTCTCTCTGAAGCGCTTAAATAAATTTCGTTTCCAATATCTTTTATGTTTTTAATTACTTCGTCGGGATTATTATATCCAAGCATCCGGGCAAAAGTATTATTCACTTCAATATATTTGCCGCCTAACGTTGCCCTGAAAATTCCTAATGGTGCATTATCAAAATAGGTATGATACTTATCGAGATCAGCATCTAAAATAGCATTCCTATTTCTGAGTTCATTTAATTGTGATATTATATCCTTATAATGTTCGTCAGGGGTCATTATTAAAAAATAGCTTATTAAAAAAACAATCAGCTATTAAATCATCTATACAAAATTATGAATCATTTAAAATAAAAACAACCAAAAATATCAATGATTAATGCCTTAAAATGATGTATATCAGCTAATTTAAAATTCCTTTTTACGACGTTTGATTTCATCACGGATTTTTGATGCCTTTTCGTAATCCTCGTTTTTCACTGCTTCATTAAGCATTTCCTGCAACTCAGCGATATTAATTCTCTGAAGTTCTTCATCGAAGGCCTTATCTTCGGCAGGATAATTATGAGCAGGGGCAGTTTTTTCAGGAGGTTCTCCAAGATTTGACTCTTTTTCAAAATCAAGAATAATTCCTGCCTTTCGCATAATTTCTTCAGTTGTATAAATAGGACATTTAAAACGTAAGGCTAAAGCAATCGCATCTGAAGTTCGTGCGTCAATTTCAATAATTCGTTTGCCGTCATCGCAGGTCAGTTTTGAAAAGAAAACACCTTCTTCCAGTTTATAAACTGTAACTTCCAACAGGTCAATATTAAAGGTACGGGCAAAATTCATAAACAAATCATGTGTAAGCGGGCGTGGAGGCTTAAGACCTTCAAGCTGTATTGCTATGGCTTGTGCTTCAAAGCCTCCAACTATGATTGGAATTCTACGATTTCCGTTTTCCTCGGCCAATACAAGGGCATAAGCACCTGTCTGCGTCTGACTATAGGAAATTCCTAAAACATTTAATTTTACCTTGTTCATTATCAGCTAAAAAATCTATATTCGGCTCCCTTTAACAATACAAATATAATGATTTCATTATATCAATTTTGACTTTAACGTATAAACCATGAACATCATTTTTCAAAAAGAGATAATTTTCATTTACACTCAGCATTTTTCAAAGATATCATAAAATTACAGATATAATTTGCACTTATATCAAACTTTTATATCTTTGCACACCCAAAATATAACTTAGTAATATTAATATAATGTATGCCATTGTTACAATAGCCGGACAACAATTTAAAGTTGAAAAAGGCTCAAAGATTATTGTTCATCAGCTTCACTCAGCAGTTGGAGAAGAAGTGGTTTTCGACAAAGTATTGCTTATTGATAATGAAGGAAAGGTAAAGGTGGGTATGCCCTATGTTAAAGATGCTGTTGTTACAGCTCAGGTTTTATCTCATCTGAGGGGCGATAAAATTAAAGTTTTCAAGAAAAAAAGAAGAAAAGGTTATCAGATATTAAACGGCCATCGTCAGTATTTTACCGAAATTCTTATTGATGAAATTTCAGAAACCGGAATAGTTAAAAAAGCTGCTAAACCAAAAAATACTGAGGAACCGTCAGCTGAACCTGAGGGTAAAATAGAAAAGGCAGAAAAAGTTGAGACAACGACTAAAGCCGGTGAGGAAACAAGTGTAACAAAACCGGCAGTAAAGAAAGAAAAAATTGCCAAAACAACTGAAACAAAGGGAAAGTCAGCCGCTAAACCGGCAGCAAAAAAAGAAACTAAACCCAAAGCAAAGCCGGCTGTGAAAAAAGACAAAGCAGATAAAAAATAAGTAATAATTCAATAGTATTTTAATATGGCACATAAGAAAGGAGCAGGCAGTTCAAGAAATGGCCGCGAATCAGAAAGCAAGCGGTTAGGGATTAAATTATTTGGCGGACAATTTGCAAAAGCCGGAAATATTATTGTCAGGCAAAGAGGAACTGTTCATCATCCGGGTCTTAATGTAGGGATGGGTAAAGATCATACCTTATTTGCCCTTGTTGTCGGTACAGTCAGATTTCACAAGAAAAAAAACGATCGCTCTTATGTTTCAGT
>CAZBCB010000163.1:0-6959 GCA_964489905.1 uncultured Bacteroidales bacterium | reverse complement strand
GCGTTTTTTCTGAGAACAGCAATTTGTCCGGGCTGAAGAAAGACAGGAGAATTCTTCTTTTTCCCTTTAGCTTTTGTTGATTCAATTTGTACCTGTCCTTCCTCCAGGGTGGTTTCAATGACGTTTTCATCGTGGTAAGCCTTTACATTAAAAGCAGTTCCTGTTGCGGTGATGCTCATACCGGAAGTATTTACTCTGAAAGGGAATAGTTTATTTTTGGCTACCTTAAAGTATGCTTCGCCTTCCAGAAAAACTTCTCTCTTGTTTATACCGAAATTTACCGGGTATTTAAGTTTTGTATCAGCATTTAACCAAATTTGTGTACCGTCATTAAGGGTAATAAAAGATTTTGCTCCTTTGGGAGCAGTCATTTCGATAAAAGATAAAAGTTCATTTTTTGGTTGATCCTTCTTAAGAATTATAGCAGTTAAAATGCCGATGGAGAGAAACACGAGAAGTATGGCAGCAATTCTGTTAAGAATCCTGAGATTAACGGTAAAGGTTTTTGTATATACCGGTCTGATGTTTCTCCAGTCAATTTTCTTTCGAAGTTTTTTCAGAGCCCTTTCAGTATCATACACATGAGGATTAAGTGTACCTGAAAAATGCCAAAGCTCCTTCATCTGGGCAATATAATCCCTATGGCTGGAATCTTCCTTAAGCCATGCCCTCAATTCCCGAGCTTCTTCCTTTGTCAGGTTATTGGTAAAATAACCCAGGATTGCCTTTTGCAGTGATTCACTCACTTCCACGTTTTTCTCTCTTGAGATTTAAATAATGACACAAAAAAAGGGTCAAAGTATTACATAATACTATCCAAAATTAGGTCGTTGACTCGATTTTTTCATTAGGTACATCTTTTTCCGTTTTTGCTAATCTAATAGAGTACGCTAATGAAATAATTATGTTGATACGAAATTTATTTAAATATTGAGGTAAATAAAAGTTGACTTAACGTTTTTTCTATTCTTTATTTATAAATGCTTTTATAACAAATCAAATATTCCAAAAAACTTACATGCAGTTAATTTTGAAAGAATTCTTGTCATAAGAGTATTTTATTTTTAACATGACGTGTTCATCAACATTTACCAATGTGTTTTCAACACTGTAAATGAATTCACATGTTTTGCCAGGTTGCTTCATGCTGCAATTAATTGTGCTTCTTGCAGGTAGGACAATTCTATCCGGGAGGGCCTGTATATCATTTCCAATTTTTTTTAAGATAAATTCTATATCTGATAAATTAGTAACCTCAAAATAAATGTTTTCATCGTTGGTATAAAATGGTTCTGATATTTTAATAGATTCATATACCAGAGCATCAATGAATCTTTTTGGACCAACTAAATGGTTAAAAAATAAAGCTGCAGTTTGTTTGGCAAACATGGCTTCTTTAATTGATTCTTCAGTTCTTTCTTTAGCAAAAACAAGAGTAATGGGTCTTATTGGATAGAGTTCCTTATTATACCTTCGAATGATAACATCATGAATATCAGTGTTACATAAAATGGACAGTTTTTTCTCAATTGCCCATTGCAAAGCTTCAGGATACCATTCTTTTTCATTAAAGACTTCGATACCATGTAACCAGCCTTTTTTATACAGTTCTTCATGTTCAGGCATCCATCGTGTTGTATCAGGCTGGTGATGTCTCCATCCTGGATGGTTCCATAGAATAAATCCTCCCTGTCTGATAGCTTCAGCTATAGCATCCATATAATTTGGAGTATTTAATGCATTTACATCCTGTATGAAAATTGCATTCAGGTGTCCAGGAGGCATTTTTCGCGTTATTTCGCCGCCTTTAATTAGAATGATATTTTTGGTCTTGGCGATTGGTAAAGCTATTTCATAAGCCTGATGTTTTTGACCCGGAAATTTACTGGGTTGGTTTTCAATATGGTCTGTGATTGCAATAGCATCCAATCCTTCTTCCCATGCTTCATTAACACGTAAAGTTGGCCAGACAAAGCCATCAGAATAAACTGTATGTATATGAAAATCACATTTTAACGTTTTGAATCCTAGAACATCAGGTATGGCAATTTCTCGTCGACATGGAACATTAACAGATTCATTAAAAACAATGGTACCCGATTTTTGACAAAATCCTTCATTTATTATTTTCAACAAAAACAAAATAACCCAGAAAATCTTTTTCATGGCTAACCAATTTAATTAATTATCAATACTTCGTAATTTCTTGAATAAGGATTATTCCCCATTTATGTTAGTATCCCACCATAATGGTGTGGAAAAGCTATCTGGGCCTTTAAGTAACTCAATCGCATTTTCAATTTGTTCCGGCTGCAATTGTTTTTCACTGTCAGGATAAACAAGCCTGGTAATGATCTGACCTTTGCTCACATCTACGTCAACATTCATAGAATTCTTCTTAGGAAAAATTTTTGGAAGACGTGTTCTTCTGTATTCAGCCCATGCCTCCCAACTATCGGGAAAAAGTGCCAGCCATTTTTGTGTCAATATTTGCTCATACTGTTTTTCATAATTATCAGCAAACTTTACGGGAACATCTGTTATGGCAACATCATAATACGGATAGTTATCAGGATTAGCCGGAGGAGTTATTCCGTTGATGTATGCTGTAATTTCCTGGTCAGTAATTGAAGGTATCCACTGTCTTAATGAAACTTCAATGCCTTTTTCATAGAAATATTTTGCCGTATTGCCCATATTCCAACCTCTCAATGCTGCTTCGGCTTTTAAAAACCATGTTTCTGCCGCAAATTTAACGTGTAATGGTACTTTGTATGGATCAACAGCAGGTCCAACCCACATAGGACCCGGTCTCGAATACATCCGGTAAAAGGCATAATCACTTGCTGCATACCCAGAACATAATCCATGGTATCCACCAATGTTTGATTTTATCTCATCAGGGCAATTGCGAATATTCTGGTTTTCAACAGGAGAAAAAAACACTGGCATTCTAGGATCATTATATCCTTTCAAAAAGCTTTCCATACTTGTGGTCATCATTAGCTGATACCATGTGCTTACCTGAGCCAGAGCATTGTAACGTGAACTATTAAATGAAGCAAGATCCGTAACCCATGCATTATCTGTATTTTCTTCCATCATTGGTCCATTAATTGCAGCTTCTGCTTCAATTCTTGCCTTTTCAGGATCAACATTCGAAATGCGGATTGCTAAACGTAACCGCATTGTATTTGCAAATTTTATCCATTTAGCAATATTCCCATTATATATAATATCACCTTTCCCAAAAATATTCAGGTTTGGATTTTTTTGCAATTCAGATTTGAAATAATCCACAGCTTCTGTAACTTCCTGCAATATTTTGTAATATATGTCTTTTACACTTTCATATGGGACTACGTCCTTTCCATTTCCGGCTTCGGAATATGGAACAGGACCCCATACGTCAGCAACCTGATACATCATATATCCTTTCCATATTTTGGCAAGGTGATACGCTCCTTTATTTTTATCTTTTGCAGTTGATAAAATAAGTTCAATAGCCGGTACGGCTTTTGTATATATATCCCGGAACGTTGCCTGCACATGAGAAACATTAATCTTCATTTGCTCATTTGATGTTTCAGCAGTTGTAAAATAACCACAAAATGAATTAGCCCAGTATGTGGTTCTTCCACTATGGAGCCAGCACATCCCCCAAATCTGAGCTGTTGTAAAAAGCTGGGCCATTTCACTTTCTGAGACTTGCATTAGCTTTGTCTTATCTGTATTAATTTCCTCAAATTCTTCAGTACAGTTAGTCACAAGAAGAAGAAGGAAAAATGGTACTATATGCAATATTTTGTTTTTCATTTTTAAAACGTTTTAAAAAGTCATCTTAATATTAACACCAAATGTTCTGGTACCTGGGAGGAAAGAATTTTCTGATCCTTGCCCATTTGCACTGGTATCATATGTAATATCCGGATCAAACCATTTACATCCGTTATAAAAATAGAGAAGATTGCGGCCTGTTATGGAAATTCTGATTGATTTAACTAATTGAGCACTCTTAAAAAATACTGAATAACCAAAGGATAATTCTCTTAACCGTGAATTAGTGGCATCATGTTTATACAGTTCAATTGGTATTCCTTCTGTATCACGTCCTCCAACAGCCACGCAATACTGTTCGGCATTTATCACTATATCATTGGGTGTGCCATCCTGTTTAATTCCTGTAAAAATAAATCCGTCGCGGCCCTTCAGTGTAGTTTTACTTGTTCCATGATTCATCATTTGTGCTTCAGTTGCCGAAAGTCTTATTCCACCAAAATTAACATCGACAAGAAAATTCAAATGGAAGTTATTGAAATGAAAGGTATTGGAAAAGCCGCTCTGCCAATCGTAATTATAATTTCCAAGATAGGTATCTTCTTCATTTGTGATTAAAGGTATTCCATTACTACCTACTATTATATTATTATTTTCATCTCTAACGAATCCCCTTCCATATATTTCACCATAAGGGCGTCCTTTAATAACATAACTGCTTCCAAGGGATAAGTTGGGCTGGCTTAATTCGTATTTATCAATACCCGCATACAGCTCGACAACCTTATTTCTGTTTTTTGAGAACGTGAGATATGTATCCCATTCAAATCTATTTTTTTGAATTATTGTACCCGAGATCATCATTTCAATCCCCTGGTTCTGTATATTACCACAATTAATTTGACCACTTGAATAGCCTGATGTTGGAGGAGTTGTAATCGATATAAGTTGATTATAAGTATTCATTTTATACCACGTGAAATCAATTCCTAGTCTGTTATTCCAAAGTTTTATATCACTTCCAAATTCCAATGATTTGGTTCTCTCAGGCACCAGTTTATCTGCCACTCTCGTGGTCAAAGGGCTTATCATTCCAATAGGACCATCAGTTGATCTTGTGTATGTCTGAAAAATTGATGCAAAACTTGCCCCATTTCCCACTTCAGCATACGACCAACGAATTTTTGCAAATGAGATAAATTTAGGGAGATTGAATATTTCTGTAAGTACACTTGATATACCTATAGAAGGATAGGAATATAGGTATGGAGGAGGTAGAGTAGAATTCCAGTCGTTACGTTCTGTGAAGTCTAAATATACTGCGTTTTTATAAGATAATTGTGCTGTTCCGTAGATGCTCTGAATTTGTTTTCCCCATTCGTAATCTGAAGTTACATTGGCCTGACCAAAATTCAGAGCAAATCTGTTTTCAATTGTTAATCCATTAGTGTTGGCATATTGTGAGCGTGAATAACCATCTTGTACCTCTGTTCCAATCATTGCGTTAATTCCAATTCCATTTTCAAATACTTTATTTAGAGTTAGCATTAAATCACCCGTAATGTTTTGCTGCTTTGAAAATGCTGTATAATAATTTCCTTTCCCATTATTAATGTACAATGCATCCCAATATATTTTTTCTTCTGCGTCATCATGAATCTTTTCAAGAGATATCCGTCCCTGAATTGATAGCCAGCTAGTAAAATCATATTTAATTGAACTGAATGCATTTACTCTAGTTCTGCTTGTAGGAGCAATACGGCGATGAATTGACCAGTATGGATTATTCAGTATTACTGATCCACCAGGAACCCAGATATTTTGCTTGCGAATTCCTTCGTCCGTAAAATATTCGTATTTCCTTATATCTTCAGATCGAATGCTTCTTGGCATTCGAATCAGGTTCTGCATTGGACTGAAATAATCATCACCTGAAACGATTCGATTCGACATTTTTTGATTAAAAAAAGTAATTTTAAAATCCATTTTGACTTTTGGAACAAGTTCTGTTAAAAGTCGTAAATTGAAGTTGTTTCTTTGCAGATTATCTGTTACTATTACGCTCCTTGCGCTTGTGTTGGAATAGGAGAAATATGCTGTACTTTTTTCAGTACCAGCAGAATATGTTAACGAATTTGTAAAATTATAGCCATTAACAAACAATTCTTTAACATTTCCGGGCTGTGGGGTGAGTATTGTTTCTTTTCCAGTCCAATCTGTAACAAGTTGACCTTCCATTTTAGGACCCCAGCTGGACGCATCTATAGTTGCAGAATATACTCCACCAACTCCCTGGGCATATTCATTCTGAAATTCTGGATATAAGTAAGGAACATCTATCGTTGAGATAGAATTAAATTCAACTTTGGGTGGGCCTTCCTTTGCTTTTTTGGTTGTCACAATAATAACGCCATTGTTAGCGGATGAACCATATAATGCTGCTGCAGCAGGTCCCTTCAATATATTAATGCTTTCTATATCATCAGCGTTTAAATTGGAAAATCCATCAAAGGAATCCACTTCTCTGTCACTTGCATAAGTTGATATAATCCCTTTTGAATTACTGTAAGGCACTCCGTCAACCACAATTAATGGCTGGTTATTTGATGATATAGATTTATTTCCTCTTATAACAATTCGGGAACTACCCCCAACACCATTTGCTCCAGATGAATTCAATATGGAAACACCAGCTATCTTCCCAGTTAAAGATGTGGCAAGACTTGGATCACGAACACTTGATAATGATTCAACATTTACTTGTTCCGTTGAATATGTAAGTGATCTTTTGCTTTTTTCAATTCCCAGTGCAGTTACAACTACTTCATCCAGTTTAATCAACGATGGGATTAGTTTTACATCAATTATTGATCTGCCTTCAACTTGAATTTCTTGAATTTCATATCCTATGAACGAAAATTTTAGTTTAGCGTTTGAATAAGGGATTTCTATTTCATAGGTTCCATCAATTCCAGTAATTGTTCCTGTGGTTGTTCCTTCAACAACCACATTAACTCCAGGCAGTGCCTCTCCGGTCTCAGCATCAGTAACTTTCCCTCTGACTTTTAATTGTTGTAATAATTCTTTAGGAGTTATAACAATCAGATTATTTTCCAGAACACGATAAGATACATCGGCTGAGGCAAAGAGTTTATCCAGGAACTCATTAATATTACTGTTAT
>CAZBCB010000162.1:0-6969 GCA_964489905.1 uncultured Bacteroidales bacterium | reverse complement strand
TATTGACTGATCGAGGAAATCCCGACTTATCAAAATCTTTCATTCCGGAATGCCGGAATGATTAGATTTTGTTAGTCGATTCGTCAATTGAAAAAATCAATTGACGAATTTGGGATTATTTTTTTGAACAGATCTAATCTTCAGAGCTGTAATAAGCCCATTTTTGCTTAGTTTGTTGTAAAACACCATCTCAATCCCAGTCTTCATATCATTGGTATTTAAAAAATTCATGACCCTGCATCAGGGTAAAACAGATTTCTTGTGTGATGATGTTGAAAAGAGTTTGATTACTAACTTTTAAAATGATAGTATTATGAAAACAAGAAATCTTTTTATGGTATTGACAGTAGCTTTAGCTGCTATGTTTTTCACAGCCTGTGAAATGGATAATCTGAAACCGGGTGACAAAGAATACGGAATTTTACCCGAACGGTTTAAGGTGGACATACCTGCTTCGTTAAGTAAGTCAGATGTTAAGTCGACTTCATTTAAAAACACAGAAACCGACACCGTAAACGGCAATGTAATTTACTGGCATCTTACAACATTCATTGCTGTTGGTGAAGGTGCTGCCGATATTGTTGAAGCCATTATGTGGAGCATTCATTTTTATCATATTGAAGATGTGATCTACCTGAGCTACACAAGCGATGAGGACCATCGGGTTAAAAATTTAGAAGTAGTAAAAGATACTGAATTTAAAGGTCGTCAGTGGCAATATCAGTTAACGATTACCGATGCTGAATCAGAAGGGAATGAAGATGGAGGCATTGCCATGCAGGTATTCTGGAGTAAAAATCCTATTGAAGGTATTGCCATTATAAAGCCCTATAATCTTAACCGGACAAAGAACGCGGATGCCGAAAATGCAGTTTTCAGCATAGAATATTCAGAACGAGGAACTGAGGATTACGAAGCATATATGATTGTTGAAATATCCGGTCTTCCTATGCTCAATAGGCTCACAGATCGTTTTGCTATGGAGACCCTGAAAATGTTTGTTGGCAAAAAGGGTGATGTTATTGATGTATATGGCAATTCAAACCATCCAAACGCACAGTTTAACCGAAATGATGCTGAATCAGTTGGTTTCAACTGGGCATTCGTTGCTTCGGGAAGCAAAAGTAAGAACATTGCAGTGGCTGAAGTAGGACTTCCCTATAGTGATGCAGATATCAGCAGCAGGAAAGAAATACTCGAAGATTATTCCATTAAATCAGTTCTTACCCGTGAAATGACTAATTGCATTGTTGCAGAATATAAGAAAATTGGATTAACCCTTAAACCCGAAGAAGTGGCTGCCTTCCTTGCTCCTTATCTTAAAAATGCTGATGCACCGGGTTATTTTAATGAAGACGGATTTGTTCAGGGTGGTGTTGCTCCCGGTAATGATTATACCGAACTGGAAAACAACATAAAATTACTTGTTCCTTATAATCCTTCAGTTATCAGTAATCTCGAAGTAAGTTTTAAGTATTGATATTTTAATTCCGTTAAACAACCTTTCTGCCATTGCGCAGGAGGGTTGTTTTACCTTTTCTTTATCCCAAGTACGATGAATTTAAAAATTCATCGTACTTGGGTTTATGTTTCCCTGATTTCAGAAATATCAGTTATATTGGTATTTTTATTCTTTCACAACCATAACAAAATTCATAGGTACATTTACCATCTCAGCCAACTCTTCACCGGCTTCAAGCATATCATGATCATCTTCATTATAGTACCAATAGATTTTAATATTTGTCCCTTTTTGCATGTAGCCAAATGCCAGCATAATTATGTCGGCTATAAACTTAGCAGCAGCGGTGTTAAAATAACCCAGCCTGAAATTAATCCTGAAAGGCTTATCGTTACTCCTGTTTTTTTCAAAATGCTGCAAATATTGCTCCAGTTCTTTGTTTACCCGCTGACTGAGTTCTCTGATGTTCTCAGGCAGACAATTGCCTTTTATCTGAAATTCCTGTAACGTATCGTCCAGGGTAATTTCAGGTGTTTTATCAGTTTTTGGAATATTGATGATTTTCATTATTAAATAATTGTAAATTAATTTTTTATGTTATTTATATATTGTTGTATGATAAAAGCCATTTTGTTATTATGCCTGTAAGTATTGCAATGCCATAACTTAATAAACTGCCAATCAGAAAATATTCGGTCATTCTGCGGTCTGATGCATTTTTAATGTCGCCAAACCTGAACACTGATTTTGCAGTAATCAGAAATCCCACACCTTCCCAATGATTTAAAAGAATAAAGGCAAATGCTATAAATCGTTCAAGGATGCCGATATATTCCCCAGCATGTTCAAGTGATACTGAACCATCAGATTCCATGGAAGGAGCCCATCGTGAAATTACCGTCCGGATAACTACTGATGAGGGTTTTGTAACGAAAACCAGCATGGTGATAATAATTAAATTTGTAGAATTCCAGACCGACGATATGTTGATGGTTTTTTCGACACAGAAAAACCAGACAATGCCCAGAACAAGCAGATGCAGCAACTGGTCAGCAAAAAACCATAATCTTTTTGTTTTTTCCTTCTGAAATATAATTTTAATATAATCTATTACCAGATGGCTTATTATCAGAATAACTGCTGGTTTCCAGAATTTTATATCAAATACCAGCAACCATGCAACCATTCCATAAATAAAAGCATGCAGGTATAGTTTAAACGATTTCAGCCTTTTTTCATTTTTTTCATCAATCCACCTGTCAGGTTGAAAAATGAAATCGCAAAGCAAATGAGCAAGCAATAATTTAATGAGTAATTCCATCGGGCTTAAATTAGCATAGCAATTTTTTTTCTGAATAACTTATCTGTTTCAATGATTTCATTGATGTGTGACCTTTTTATCCTTTCACTGACAGAGGCCTGGCTTATTCCGAGTTTATCGGCAATTACCTGCTGTGGCATTGTTTCATTTTCCAGCAGTAAACTGACAACTTCTACCGACCTGCGTGTCCAGTTATCCATTGCAATCAAAATAAGTTTGAAATATAGATTCATCTCTTCATCAAACTGTTCCCATCGTGTTTTTATGGCAATTGTCTGTTTCATTTTTTTCAGGTTTTCAAATTGTTCGCCTGAAAAAACAAAAGCCTCGCCGTTCGACTCAGCAATTCGTGGGGCACGATATGAAACATCGCCAATCCCTATTGCAAGCCTTACATCCAGCTCTTTAATGCTTTTAATAACAGCTTTGATTTTAATTGCAGCTCTGAAGGACTCTGCCGGAGATTGTAACATCAATTGAAAACTGTCGCCACGAAATATGTCCCATTCAGCAGGATTTCTGCCATATATTTCAAAAACCTGCTTGAGCGGAACCATCCATTTTTCGGGATTACGCACAGCCCTTGAATTTACTATATCCCCTGTTATAATACTAACCATATTCAAATATAGACATAAAAATCAATATTTCAAAATATAGGGTATTTACCCTATAAATTGCGTTATCGGATTATTTAACTATATTCAGAAGAACCTGAAACCAGGATACTGGTTTCAGGATGGAAGAATAATAAACAGATAAGAAAGAATAGAACAGTGAATTAGTTTAATTAATGTTCAGGTTATTAATTTTAATTCGTAAATTTACCAGATAGTTGTATTTTTCAGAAAACGCGGAATAAAAGGATGAGAAGTAGAAGCAGTATTGTATTTTTGTCGCTTATTTTAATCATTGCAGGCGCAATCATTACCTTTGAAAACTTCAGTCTGATTTCAGGTGTTAGTCGTCACTGGCCAATATTACTGATTATTCTTGGGACAGGATTTATTTTGTTGTTTTTCAACAAGCAGCAGAAGGATATTGTGATGTTATGGCTGGGCTCATTTATTGCTTTATTAGGGTGTTTTTTCTATTATCTTAATTTTACTGGCTGGAAAAATCTGGGGCATGACTGGCCGGTTTTTTTAGTAATTGTTGGATTGAGTTTTATGTCAGTTGCCATTTTCCGCAGGAAGATGATTTACATTCTTTCATCGCTGTCATTTATTACATTGTTTATTATTTTTTTCCTTGTATTTACGGTTTCTTCCAAATTCTGGTCATTGTCACTATTACTGTTGGGCATTGATCTGCTGCTTATTGATTACTTTAATCAGAGAATTATTAAAAAAGAAAGGAATTTATCATGAAAGTATTGTTTATAGAGCCCCGCGGGGCTTTTTCAAATGTATTTGACAAGTTTATGACCATTCCCATGCTGGGGCCGTTGAATCTTGCAACCATAGCGGTAAAGGCAGGCTTTGATGCTTCAATTATAAATGAGAATATACTGGGTAGAAAAGTTAATCATGCAGAACTTGAAAGTGCTGATATATTATGTGTCAGTTGCATGACAGCCACCATAACACGTGGCAGAGAAATAGCAAGTGAATATAAAAAAATCAGGGCAAAGGCAGGCAAAAAATCGCATTCGATTATAGGAGGAATTCATGCCAGCATGATGCCTGAAGACGTCATCAACGATTTCGATCAGGTGTTTGTTGGTGAAGCTGAAAATCATATTGTTGATTTGCTGTCGGGGAAATTAACAAACAAGGTTGTTTTTGGCTCAAGGGTTGAAAATATGGATACGCTTCCTATACCTGATTTTAAATTACTGAAAGGATGGGAGAAAATGAAAATATGGCCGGTGATGACCTCACGTGGATGTCCGTATAACTGCAATTTTTGTTCGGTAACCGAAATGTTTGGCCGCGGATACAGGGTCAGAAGTATTGATAAAGTAATGGAAGAACTTGCAATGCATGGTAACAAAAGCATATTTTTTGTTGATGACCATTTTGTTGTGAACAAAAATCGTACAGTTGAGATGCTTGATAAGATGAGAGAATCAGGGTTCAGAGGCAGATGGTCAGCCCAGCTTCGTACAGAAGTGACCAAAGACCTGCATTTGGTTCAGCGAATGAAAGAAGCTGGTTGTACTACCGTATATATTGGTTTTGAGTCAATTAATCCTGATAGCCTTAAAGAAATGCACAAAGGGCAGACAGTAGATGATATCAAAAGGTCAATTGAAGTTTTCCGCAGAAACGGTATCCTTGTTCATGGGATGTTTATGTTTGGCAGTGATTCTGATTCTGGTGAAATATTCAAAGCGACATCCGATTTTTGTCTGAATAGCGGACTTTCATCGGTACAATATATGGTACTGACACCGCTGCCGGGAACAGAATTTTACAGACGTATTGAAAGTGAAGGGCGTTTATTACATAAAAACTGGGAATATTATGACGCCATGCATGTGGTGTTCAGACCAAAACTTTTATCTCCCGGTGAATTGCAGCAGGGAATGATTGACTGTTTCAGCGATTTTTATTCTTATACAAGTGGTATCAATGAAGCGTTGAATGCAGTAGGAGAAACATTACTGACATTTGTACGAAAACTATATTCCAGGGCATATTTCCCTTCGGTAGTTCCTGTACTGGTTAAATTTTTCGGCCGAAAAATCGTAAAAAGCTGGATAGATTACAATCGCAATTATTTACTTTATCTCAAAAAGCTAAGTTTTAGTTAAACCCGGATTGGTTTATCCGAGATTAGTCAATAGAAACACAATAAATTTTTAAACATGTTGTTTCTATTGATTTTTTTCAATTGACGAATTTGGCATAAAAGAAATGCTGAACCGAAAATTTTATCGGTAATGCATTTCTTATGCATTGTAATCTGGCTAAATATCTTTTGCCCTGTTGAATGATATTGCTTTAAGCATCCAGCGTGGCAATGATTTTTCGGGTTTTCTTTTCTGCAGGTTAAGATACCACCCTATACTTTTCAGGATAGGTATTTTATGTGTTTCCACAAATTCAATGAGTGTGCCGTCGGGGTCTTCGGTATATGCAAAAGAGCCTGCTGCCTCGCCCATATCGAAACTATGATCCACATCAACTGTAAAAGGATAGCCTTTTTGCTTACATTCTTCTCTTAGTAAATGCATGCCTCTGATGTCAAAACACAAATGAATAAACCCGAGGTCGCCCCAAAAACGTCCGTGATAAATTTTACGTGGTTCACGGCCGATTACCTGAACCAGTTCAATTTCGCTAGTACCAAAGACCGGACTGAATGCTCCCAGACGTGGTTTACTGTGCTTTAGTAACACACGCCGTATTGAAGAATTTCCGCCGGGTAGATTGGCAAATTCACCAAAAATAGCAGTTTCGTCAAATACTACAGTATCGTATCCTAATATACTTCCATAAAAATCTTTGGCTTTTTCTATATCAGAAACACCTATGATTGCTCCGTAGGCTGCGCCGGTAGGTTTTTTTTCATTTTTAAACCATGTGAAGCTGGTTACAAGCTGAAAAATATTCCCGTAGGGGTCTTTTACAAAGAAATGCTCTTTTCCGCGGGGATCAACCAACAGACCACTGATCATTTCTACACCGTTGCCTTTAAGAAAATTATAGGCTGCTCTGGCATCACGGCATTTTATTTTTGCTGCAAATAATCCTAAATCGCCTAATTGCACCTGAAATTCCGGAGATAATGGTTTTCGTTCAACATATTGCCATATTTCAAAACCACCTCCTCCCTGAAGATTTATTGCAAGCGCAGCGTGGCGCTTCTGAGGTTTTCCGCCGGTGTATGGAAGCATATGCTCAGCCACTGCCGATTCTTCAAACATCCTTATATCAACTCCGAAGTTGTTTTTGTACCATTTCCATGCTTCCCTTACATCAGGAACGCCAATGCCAATTTGCTGAATACCACTGATTATCTTTTCTTTCACTTTATTATTATATTAAAATATAAGAGTACTAAAATAATAATTTTTATAGTTCATCCTTGGTTAGTCAATAGAAACACAATAAATTTTTAAACATGTTGTTTCTATTGATGAATTTGGGTTTATTAAATATAACTAACATTATGAGCATTGCATCACAGGTATTTTCATACACAGGTAATTTAAAATATAGCATTAATATCTATTAAT
>CAZBCB010000161.1:0-6977 GCA_964489905.1 uncultured Bacteroidales bacterium | reverse complement strand
GACATACAGGGCAACTGGCACTGGTTATTTGCCCGTGAAGTGATTTCAGAACGCTTTGAAAACGGGGACCCATGGCATATTATTGGTGTAGTCAGTGATATTACTGAAAAAAGAAATGCAGAAGAACATATCCGTCAGAGTGAAATTAAATACCGCTCCATTTTTGAGAACATACAGGATGTTTATTACGAAATTAACCTCAACGGAGACATTCTTGAAGTAAGCCCTTCAATAGCAGCTATATCAAAATATACGCGCGAAGAGCTTATCGGAAAAAACATGAACAAATTTTATGCCCTGCCGGAACAAAGAGAAGATTTTATGAATAAATTGCTTGAATTAAAATATGTTAAAGATTATGAAGTATCATTAAGAGATAAAGACAAAACCGTATTTCCATGTTCTGTTTCAGCGCGATTGGTAAAGGATGAAACCACACAATCAGAGAAAATAACAGGCATAATGCATGATATAAGCGAAAGGAAACGCGATGAGGAGAACATCAGGCTGCTGAGCAGCGCTCTTGAATCGGCAGCAAATGCCATTGTAATAACCGACAATGAAGGAACCATAATATGGGTTAACCATGCATTTACAAAGTTAACGGGATTTAAACGTGAAGAAGTACTGGGGGAAAATCCCCGTATCATCAAATCAGGTGTTCAGAATAAAGCTTTTTATAAAGATTTATGGGATACCATCCTTCAGGGAAAAGTATGGACGGGGGAACTGGTCAACCGTAAAAAAAACAAGGAACTTTATAATGAGGAAATGACCATTACCCCTGTTACCGGTAAAAATGGCATAATATCCCATTTCATTGCAATTAAAAGTGATATCACCCAGCGGAAAAAAGCTGAAAAAGAGCTCATCAGGGCCAAGATTAAAGCCGAAGAAAGTGACAGGCTTAAAACAGTATTTCTGCAAAACCTTTCACACGAGATCAGAACCCCGATGAATGCAATAATCGGATTTTCAGATCTGCTGGAAACACATATTCAAAATAAGGAAAAGTTAACATACTGTACAGGAATTATTAAGGAAAAAAGCCATGAATTACTGGATATTATTAACGAAATACTTGATATATCGCTTATTGAAGCCGGACAAATGCCTGTTTCATATGAGGAAGTGAATATTAATAATCTTCTGGATGACCTGTATGAATTTTATATCAGCCACAGACAGCAAATTGGAAAAGACAATATTGATCTTCAGTGCATTAAAATTCCTGAAGAAACCCCTCATATTATAATTACAGATAAAACAAAACTCATGCAGATATTTAATCACCTGCTTAACAATGCATTTAAATTTACTGAGGAAGGCACTGTAAGATTCGGGTTTCAGTCAACAGATGATTCAAATATCAGGTTCTTTGTCAGCGATACAGGAATAGGGATTGCCAAGGATAAACAATTCATTGTGTTCGACCAGTTTCGTCAGGCTGATGAAGGATCAACGCGTAAAAAAGGCGGACTTGGACTTGGATTGTCTATTGCAAAAGGACTGTTAGAGTTGCTTAATGGAAACATAATGATAACATCAGAACCAGCAAAAGGAACTACCTGTTTTTTCAATATTCCCTTACAATTACCTGAACAAAAACAAGCTATGACAGAATATTGCGAACCATTTGTATTTAAAGGCAAGGGTAAAACCCTGATGATTATTGAGGACGATTTTTACAACCTCGAATATCTCAAAGAAGCCCTTGAAGATATGGAAGTAAACATTATCACCGCCAGAACTGGTCGTGAAGCTATAGAAAAATCCAAAGACCATTCCCGGGTTGACATATTTCTGCTTGATATCGGATTACCTGATATCAACGGTCTCAAACTAATCCCCCAATTAAAAGACCATCACCCGAAAGCCGCAGTTATTGCCATCACAGCTTATGCAACACCGGCTGACAAAGAAAAAAGCCTGAAAGCCGGATGCGATGATTACATAAGCAAGCCAACAGACATAACTAATATTCTGGAAAAACTAAATAAATACTGCTGAAAGCGAATCTAAAATTGAAGAACTGAAAAAAGCTAAAAGACGGGGTTGGGCAGTAATCAATAAATACCAAATAATCCGGTTACCATGAATTACCCAATTCATGATAACCGGGCTAATTGAAAAAATCTATGGATAAATCCAGGGTTATTTACTTACGAGCATCTGATTGCTGCTGTTCAGCTTTTGGTTGATTTCTGCTTTAATCTGAATAATCTGGTTAATATAATCATCATTAATCGAGCTGTTATTTTCTTCCAATGCCTTTTCAAGTGCCAGTTTCAATGAAGCCAATGTCTGGTTTTCAAGATCGCTGGTATAATAAATGCGAAAATATTCCTGAAGCGTTATACTGCTGAAGTCTGATAACAGCTGGCGCCATGAATAAATATCATCCTCAACTTTCACCTGATTAAAACGATTAATCATTTCTTTGTTGATAACAACCTGTACGTCAGCTACATTTTTGTTCGTTCCGGCAGAAATTTCCTTATTCTGAGAAAAAACTAAAACTGTTTGCAAAATCAGCAAAAGTGTAATGGATACTTTCATAATTTTTCTTTTCATTTTCTTAATTCATGATTGTTCTGATATACTATACTGTAATTGCGCCGGCTATGTTTGAAATGTTTGATAAAGGGAAAAAATTGTAACATTAATCATCATTTTTCAGTGACCATTGTCATCGGTAATAAATGACCATTGTTACCATAAATTGATGATTTAAATCATCACAGTTTAAAAAATGACCTGCCTGAGTATCATGAATTAGAAGATTCATCATACTTAGGATAAAAGAAATTAATAAATCTTAGCTAAATGAGATGAATATATGTGTGTAGTCTTGATACTGCTTCAGGAACCTTATGTCGCCGCTCCTCATTCTTAAATCTCAGTATTTTAAGAGGCATGCAGCCAGCAATTCAAAGCTCACAGCTTAAGGTATTTTACAAGAATGAACTTAAATAATAAAATACTGTTTCTACAAAGGATTTAAATGAATTAACCAAAAGGTGTTAAAAAAATAACTTATTTTGCTACGTGTTTCAATCAAATAATTTGTACTTTTCCTTCACTATGAAAGGATTTCTTATTTTAATTATCTGGTTGGGAAACATATTGCACTGTGCTGCAAATGTTAATGCTGATGTTGGCCGTTTAAAACAAAAAGTTGATAAAACATCAAATAATACCGAAAAAATTAAGCTTCTGATTGAGCTCTCAGAAAAACTTGAACCCGATTCACCAAAAGCTTCACTTTATTATGCCATGCAGGCCAGAGATATTGCTGCTAAAATTAATAACAGGGTTTATCATGCCTTTTCGCTGGTCAAGGCCGGAAATGCATATCTGGGCCTTAATGAATTCAGGGAAGCTAAAATAAACTATGATAAAGCACTGGAATTGCTGAAGCAATTATCAGCAAATGAGCCTAATCAAAGTGATATTAACATTAAAATTGCGGAAACCTTTTATGGTTTAGGGCTTGTGTCATATTATCTCGGTTCTTTAAAGGAATCGGTTATATATTATCAGGATGCACTCCGTAAATATCTGGCTTCAGATAACAAACAAACTGTAGCCAATATTTATCAGAATATTGGGATGGTTTATTACGACCTGAATGATATCGACCTGTCTCTTGAATATTACTTTAAGTCACTTGACCTCAATAAAAAACTTGGCAATAAAACCAATATAGCAGGGCTAAACCAGAATATCGGGTTATTTTATTATGCCCGGCGCGATTATCAGAAAGCCCTGATATACATTAACGAATCGCTTAAATTATACCGCGATTTGAAAGACAAGGAAGGAATCGCGAGTTCATTCAGTAATCTTGGTTTAATTTATAAAGCACAGCAGAAATCCGGGCAGGCACTCGAATATTTCAGGGAATCATATAATATTTTCTCTTCTGTCGGCCATAAACCCGGAATAATAACAGCTATCCATAATATAGGAAGTGTCTATGCTGACATGGCTGATTTTAACAAAGCATTGAGCTGTTTTCAAAAGAGCCTTGTCATGGCCGATAGCCTTAATCTGACCGACATGATACTTGCTAATTATAATGCCATATCAAAATTATATGCAGGTGTGAAAGACTATAAAAAAGCCCTGGAATATCAAAGTATTTATTTTCATTTGAAAGATTCGGTATATTCTCAGAAGGCAAGGGAAAAAATTGATGAAATGGAGACCGCATTTAAGGTTGAACTGCAGGAAAAAGAACTGGCGCGCAAAACCACAGAAATTAAACATCAGAAGGCATATAAATATTTGCTGGCAGGAGGCATGACAGTTGTAATACTTTCGCTGATATTTCTCACCATAGCCTATAGCCGTAAAAGCAAGGCCGAAAAAGAACTTAAGCAGCACAAAAAGAATCTTGAGATGCTGATTGAACAGAAATCAGAAGAGTTAAAAGCCAGTCATAATGAAAGGCGCTATGCCCTTGAATCAGACAGACTGAAATCTGCTTTTCTGGCTAATATGTCACATGAACTTCGTACGCCGATGAATGCCATTATTGCTTTTTCGAATTTTTTAAAAGATCCCACTTTAACGCCCGAAAAACGCGATGAATACATAAATTACATAACCACTGCAGGCGATACATTATTACACCTTGTAGACGACATTATTGACTCAGCCAAGATTGAATCTAAACAATTGACCATTAATAAATTACGATGCAACATCACTGACCTGATTTTTGAATTGCGTGAAATATTCAATGAAATCAGAAGCAGAAAACAGCGTTCACATATTGAAATACGAATCAATGAATTATCAAAGAAAGATGATGTATACATTATCACAGACCCATTGCGTCTTAAACAGGTACTTAGCAATCTGCTTGAAAATGCCATAAAATATACCATTGAAGGATATGTTGAATTCGGATATGTTATTGAAGAAAAAGGCGTTACTTTTTTTGTTAAAGACACCGGCATTGGCATACCTAAGGATAAATTCGAGTATATATTCCAGCGTTTTTCTCAGATTGAATATACCGTAAAAGACGTTTTCAGAGGCACAGGTCTTGGACTCTCCATTACCAAAAATCTGGTGGAACTGTTGGGCGGGCATATCTGGGTTGAATCGGAACTCGGCAAAGGTTCAACCTTTTACTTTAACATACCGACTGAAACTATTGAAATCGCACCCAGGCCTTTTTTCAGTGAGAAAAAAACAGACAAAATCGATAAAGCACAATTGTTCGACTGGAGCAATAAGAATGTACTTGTTGCCGAAGATGAAGATCTGAATTATAAAGTGCTCGAATCAGTCCTTACCCGTGCAAAAGCTAACGTATGGAGGGCAAAAGACGGAATTGAGGCCATTGAAGTGTGTCAGGCTACCAATATCGACCTTGTTTTAATGGATATTCAGATGCCGAGGATGGACGGATATATGGCAACACGTAAAATAAAACAGTTTAATAAAAACCTGCCTGTTATTGCACAGACATCTTATGCCATGGCCGGTGAACGTGAAAACTGTCTGGCTGCCGGCTGCGATGATTACCTTAGCAAACCCCTGAATCTTGAAGAATTGCTGATAAAATGTAATCGCTATCTGTCAGGTTCTGAATCATCGTCAACCTGATATACCAGCCAGAAAAGAAAAGGACACTGGCCATTAACTCAATCAGGCATAAAAATGGATAATGAAGAAAATCAACTATAAATACAATAAAAAGAAAAATTACTACCTTTGCACTAACTTAAAAAAACAGGTGTTACATTACCAACCGGAAATTTAATAACAATAAAGACTATCGGATTTTATGATAAAAAAATTATACAGCATATTCACAGGCACAGGAAGTTATATACCACCAAAAGTTGTTAAAAATGAAGATTTTCTAGGAAATGAATTTTATGATGCTGCAGGAAATAAAATTGATCTGCCACCTGATGAAATCATCCGGAAATTTGAAGAAATAACTGAAATAAAGGAAAGGCGATATGTTGAGGATGACCAGGTTGCTTCTGATATTGCATACCTCGCTGCAAAAGAAGCCATTGAAAGCTCAGACACTGATCCTGAGACGCTTGACTATATCATTGTTGCACACAATTTCGGCGATGTAAAACCTGATGTTAAACAGATTGATATTCTTCCAAGCATTGCTTCAAGAGTCAAGGAGAAACTTGGAATTACCAATCCGAAAACTGTTGCCTATGATACGCCATTTGGTTGCCCCGGATGGCTGCAGGGAGTTATTCAGGCTGATTATTACCTGAAATCGGGCGATGCAAAGAAAGTACTCGTAATTGGCACCGATACGCTCTCAAGAATGGCTGACCCTTATGACCGCGATAGCATGATTTATGCTGACGGTGCCGGAGCCACTATTCTCGAGGCAATTGAAAGTGACGAACCGGTAGGTATCCTTTCACATGTTACCCGCACTGATGCAAACGGACAAACCTATAACCTGTGGCTGGGCAAATCAAATAATCCCAATTATTCAAAAAATGAACTTTTTATTAAAATGAATGGCCGTAAGCTTTATGAATATGCTCTTAAGACTGTCCCTCAGGTTGTTAAGGAAAGCCTTGACAAAGCCGGTGTTATGCTGAATAATATTAAAAAAATTCTTATTCACCAGGCCAATGCAAAAATGGATGAAGCTATTGTACAGCGAATATTCAGGCTATATAAGGAAATTAAAATACCAAGGTTTATTATGCCAATGACCATTTCAAAACTTGGTAATTCATCAGTGGCTACCATCCCCACTCTTTTCAATTTATTACTTAAAGGCAAACTTGAGAATCATAATCTGCTGCCCGGGCAAATTGCCGTTTTTGCATCAGTAGGAGCCGGCATGAACATTAATTCAGTGGTTTATAAAATGCCTCAGAGGTAGTTGAAAGCAAAGACCATAAACTGAAGTATATAAACTAAACCGAAGTACCATGAATTAACGAATTGATAGTACTTCGGTTTAATTT
>CAZBCB010000160.1:0-6988 GCA_964489905.1 uncultured Bacteroidales bacterium | reverse complement strand
CAAGTACGATGAAATATAAAAATACATCAAGACGGATAAAAATTAAATATATTTTTAGAGAAATTCGTCAATTGGACTTTACCATTGACGAGCCGACTAACAAAATCTAATCATTCCGAAATTTTGGAATGATTAGATTTTGATAAGTAGGATTTTCCTCAATTAGTCAATATAAACAATATGTTTAAATATTCATTGTGATTCTATTAGCTAATCTCGGTTTATTTTTTAAATATGGTGAATGACCGGGTATTATCCAAACCGAACACCTTCACTACATACATACCGGTCTTAAGAGAGGAGCCCAGAACCATGAATCTATTAACATATTCACGATCAATAACTTCAACCTGTTTCCCCTGCATATCAAACACTGCTACACCGATAATTTGCTCTGGTTTGTCAATTTGCAGATTAATAACGGAGGTGAAGGGGTTAGGATATATAATTATGTTATCGCTTTTTATTGTTTGTTCCTCTTCTTTGCTTTCAGCGCTCTTCTGAGTGATTATGGTCCATTGCTGGGCATCGCTGCCACTGCTGCTCCACTGACCTAAATCAGAACCATTGGAAGACCAGTACATTCCATCAATATACAATCCGGTAGCACGGTTTTTAATTCTTTTATAGTTGCCGTAATTTTCTACTGTCCATTGCTGGTTATTGCTATTGCTATTTCCCCATTGTCCGACAAGCGAACCATTTGATGTACGGCCCATACCGTCAAGATAAACTCCGGTAGCACGGTTTTTAAATCTTACATAGTTTCCGGATGTCTCCATAATCCATTGCTGGTTATAACTGCTGCTGTTGCTCCATTGTCCGGCATTAGAACCATTCGAGGTACGGCCCATCCCATCAATAAACAGGCCGGTAGCTTTATTCTGAATTTTAACATAACTACTGGTGCTGGTCTGTCCCCAGCTACAAGAAAAAGAGTTGCAGGTAAACTGTTGCCAGCCGCTGGTATAGGTTACTTCCACGCCAAAGGATACCTGATGTAAGGTACTGTTGTGCAATAATCCCCGGTTTAGCGACCAGATAAAAAAAGCCATAATATCCTCAGTTCCACTCCAGCGTTTCTCATTGGGTGTGAAGATGATTACATTATTATAACCATTATTTGCCTGGCGGACTTCTTTAAACAGTCTTCCGCCGATAGTAACATTAGTAGCAACTATGTCGCCCCAAATTGCGTCGCCATTCCATGTCTGGCTGATTATTAACTCATCCTGCATATTTGCAGTCCATACATCAAACATGAAATTCCACCAGGGATTATTTGGCGCACTCACATTGAAGCTTGCTGTACAGTAATAACTACTGCTAATGGGAATGTCGGCGTCTTTTTGCACGTGGGCGTAATTTTTCACACCGCCTCCGGTGTAATTTACATAGCATGCCCAGTTGCTTGAACTATTGGCATATAGTACAGGAGACGGATCGTTTGGTGCACCCCAGGCATCCTGGTAAACAGTCCATCCGTCAGAAAAACTAAAGCTGGCCCAAGGCCCTGTAGCTGTGTAGGTCCATGCAAATACATGGCTTATGCTGCTTATTAAAGCCAGCATAATTAAAATGAATTTTGCATTTAGTTTTAAGTTTTTCATAAAAAAGCAGTTTAAGTTAAACATTGTTAAATTGAACATTAGTCTGAAAAAAAGAGCTTATTTAAAAATAAGGAAAGCATGACTTTTCGATCTTGAAAATAAATGCAATAATCTTTGAAATTTTATACCTAAACGATTAATTGACCCTCTGGCATAAATTCAGGATTGTTAATCCTTAGCCTTTACACAGGTAAAATAAATTTATAGATTCATCTTCCTTGTGTAAATTTTAAAAGTTATTCAGTAACCATGTATAAATAATCAAAGTCCGGAAGAATAAACCGGACTTTGATTTCTGAACATAATGTAATCTATGAAAAATCTTAATGCGTTGGCGAATTGCTGGCAGGACTTTCCCAATATTCACTTTGTTTCAGAGTACCGTTGGAAAGCGTAACCTGAGTTTCAGGTATTTTAAAGAATCCATCAAAACCTGCATCTGAAGGGAAAGAAACCGGAAACTCATCAACCTGAAAGCTGTTAGCATTTATTGCAGCTTTGGCCACATCAAGCCCTTGTCTTAATAAATCATAATACCGTAAACCTTCCAGGGCAAATTCAAAACGCCTTTCTTCCATGATATCCTGAATGGTCAATGATGTTACCCTATGGTTTATATCCTGAAATGCTCTGTCTCTTACCATAATAAAGTATTCCACATCTTTGCCGTCGCCCAGATGTAATTCAGCAGCCATTAATAAGATATCTGCATAACGGAGGATGGTCAGATCCTGAAAATTATCGATCATAAAATTACCTCCATAGCTTTCAGTTATGGTCTGACTTTTGGATTTTGCCCTGGCACAGTATTTCCGCCATCCAAAACCTGTATATTGTCTTTGATCTGAAATATCATATACGCCGGGTCCCAGAAATTCCTCCCAATTCACTATTGTTGCATCTCTTCTTTTATCGTCAGGATTGTATGCCTGATAAAGACTGGGATTTACCGGGAAGATTCCCCATCCTTTGGCAAATGGCACATATGTCTGATTTCTTGGGCCTACCATCACCTGCCAGCGGTTTCCGTCATGAATGTTCCAGTCACCCTTTCCGAGATAGGTATATTTTATTGCAAAGATGGTCTCAATATTATCTTTATTATAATCATTCGTTATGGTATCAAGTTCCCATAAATCGGAGAAATCGGGCAATAGTTCAAAACCGCCGTAGGTTATGATATCATCCAGATAAGCGGTTACCTGTGTTTTGGTAACTGTTCCTGCAATATCAGGCTTTTTGTAATAACCGGTGTAAAAAAGCCATACCCTTGCCAGCAATCCTTCGGCAGCCCATTTTGTTGCCCGTCCCGAATTTTTATTGGGGCCTGCCTGAGTAGCAGGAAGATTATTAATGGCAAACACCAGATCATCGGCAATAAATTTGTACACATCCTGAGCATCTGACTGCGGAATATAGGTTTCTTCAGGGGTAAGCACCTTGGTCACCAAAGGTATATGTCCATATATTCTGGCCAGATTGAAATAGAAATAAGCCCGCAAAAATCTTGCTTCAGCTTCATATTGAGCTTTCAATGCACTTTCATTGCTGGTCCATTGAACATTATCAATATTTTCAATAACAAGGTTCGCCCTGTAAATGCCCAGATATCCATTTTGCCAGTTGGGCTCTGTTAAATCCGGCTCTATACAGTAAAACTGGTCAAATTCATTTTGCCCGAATCCATCCACAATTCCCCCTCCACCCGAGCAGTTGTCTGACATGGTTTCAGCTAAAAGAATCGGAGCATTCCATGAATCGCGTTGTAACACATCATAAACAGCAGTTACAGCCTGTTCAATATCCTCTTTTGCCCTGTAAAATGTTCCTGATGTTATTTTATCAAATGATTCTCTATCCAGAAAATTTTCATTGCATCCCATCAGGAATATCATAATTAATAATACCGGGAATATTATAATTTTATTCATAATTTTTTTATTAAGGTTTACAATTAAAATTAGAATGTTAGGTTCATACCGAAAATGAATTGCCGGGATTGAGGATATGTACCAAGATCAATACCCGTAGACATATTCTGATAGCGCGAATAATCATAATCGCCATATCCGACTTCAGGATCAAAACCCATGTATTTGCTGAAGGTAATGGCATTGATTACTGAAATATAAATTCTGCATTTTTCTATAACTCCTTTAATCAGATTTCTGGAAAGATCGTATCCAATATTAATACTTCTGACTTTCAGATAGGACCCATCCAGCATGTACAGATCAGAAAAATTTCTCCAGTTCTTATTTGCCTCAGCTCCATCTGTCATCCTGGGAATTCTGTTTGATGTTCCCGGGCCATGCCATCTGTCCAGAGCATCAGATGTCTTATTTGGAGTTAATGTGTTCATGGAACTAAATCCATTTGCAATATCATTGCCATACACTCCCTGTAATACAACCGAAAAGTCAAAACCTTTATAGTCGGCATTGAATGACAGTCCGTAAATAAACTTCGGCCAGGGGTTTCCTATCATGGTCTTATCATCTGCATTTATTATCCCGTCATCATTCAGATCCTTAAATATTACATCTCCGGGCTTTGCCTTGGGTTGTATTATTTTGCCATCACTATTGGTATAGTGATTAATCTGTGCAGTGTCCTGAAAAATTCCGTTAGTTTTGTATCCCCAGAAAAAAGACAGAGGATACCCTTCCTCTGCTCTGTATATCTCTTCAAAATTAGTATATAACACACCGGTCTGACCATGAATAATACCGTCAACTGTAGGAATATTCAATACCTTATTTTTATTATATGAAAAATTACCGTTAACGCTAAAATTAAATTCACCTTTTACTTTCTGGTACCCAAGCGCCATTTCTATCCCTGTGTTTGAAACATCGCCGCCATTTCCGATCGGATAGGAATTATCGTCAAGAATTCCTGCTAATTCAGGTACCCGTATAGTAACCAGCCAATCCTTCTGTAATTTTTTATACCAGTCAAATTCAAAGGTAAAACCATTTAAAAAGCGGGCATCAAATCCTATATCGGTCATTGTGGCTGTTTCCCACCTTATGGCTGAATTCGGAATCTGAATGGGTGCAGCACCGATATATTTTGTCTGCGGATTACCAAAGTAATAATTCATATCTGTTAAACTTATCAGCGACTCGTATGCAAAAGCAGGAATATTATCATTTCCGTTCTGTCCCCAGCTAGCTCTTAATTTTAAAAAATCCAGCCAGCTAAACTTAAAAATTTTCTCCTGGGTTAAAATATAACCTCCCGAAAAAGAGAAAAAGTTTCCGAATCTGTTTGAGGGGCCAAACTTGGTTGAACCGTCACGTCTGAATACAGCCGTAAATAAAATCTTTTGATCGTAATCATAATTTAGCCTTGCAAAATAAGACAGAAATGATTCCTCACTTTTTGAACCAAAGTTAGTCTTAAGCGAATCGTTGGTACCATTGCTTAATATAGCATGATCAAAATCCGGAATAGTAAGATCATAAGCCGTACCACCAGCATTAAAACCGGTAGCTTCACGAACGGTATTGCCTACAAGTAAATTAATGTTATTCTTACTGATTGACAAATAATAATTGATTGTGTTTTCCCAGTTATATTTAGAATATCTGTAAAAACTCATATTTGCAGTAGAATGCAAATTAATGTCCAGTGTAGATAAGTTGTAAACAGGAGTAAAACTGTTGTTTTCGTTAATTGATACTTCAAATCCTAAATCAGTTTTTAGCTTTAAATTTTTAACAGGTGAAATTTGCAGGTAAGCATTACCAAGAACCTTATTATTTGTTGATTTATTCTGGTTTTTATAATACATGCTGGCGACAGGATTTGTTTCAGAAGGATATATTGATTTTCCAAAGCCATCAGAATATGAATCATCATAAGGAAGAAATGTTGGAGAGGTTGTGAGGAATCCCCTTACGGTATTACCATATATGTTACCTACTCCTATACCATGGCTAACAGAATGGGCAAAAGTAAAATGTTCACCGAAAGTGAGAATATCTTTATAAAGACTGTTTTCAGAATTAATCCGTATGGATGTCCTTTGATAAGATGACTGATCATGAGTTCCGATTATACCATCCTGTGCAAAATAACTGACTGATGCCGAATAGATACTTTTTTCAGAACCTCCATCAACACTTACAGAATGGCTTTGTATGGGAGCATTTTTATTAAAAAGGTAATCCTGCCAGTAAACATCGGGTATCGAATCCAATACTGAAGGATCAATCTGTACTAAACCGTCATTATTAAAAATCACATCACCATTACCATCTAACTGAGGAAGAAATGGAAGATTTGCCGGATACCTTGCGTGTGTCCTATAATTCGGATTCGAATTAATATAAGCTTCATCAAGCAACGACATATATTCACTTGTGCTCAGCATATCTACCTTTTTAATAACATTCTGAACACCATAATAACCATTGTATGAAATATGCATTTTACCGGCTTTGCCTTGTTTTGTAGTTATAAGCACAACACCGTTTGCTGCCTGGGCTCCGTATATGGCCGAAGAAGCTGCATCTTTCAGAATATCCACTGATTCAATATCAGACGGATTTAAATAGCCTATATCGCCGGTAGGCACTCCATCGACAATATAAAGAGGTTCGGCATTTCCAATGGTACCAACACCCCTTATGCGTACCTTAAAATTTGAACCGGGTTGCCCTGAATTTGAAGTTATCTGAACACCTGATGTCAGACCCTGCAACGCCTGCTCCAGCCGCAGACCATGATTCTTAGCCAATTCTTCGTCCGAAACATGAAGATTTGCACCCGTATTTAATTTTTTTATCATGGTCCCGTAACCTATCACAACAACCTGATCAAGTTCCTTTATGTCGGGCACAAGTTTGACATCAATGTTTGCCCTTCCGTTAACAGAAACGTTTTCAGACAGATAGCCTATCATAGAAAAAACCAGTATAGCATCAGCATTTGTAACCACTATGCTGAATTTACCATTCAAATCGGTAACTGTTCCTATAGTTGTACCTTTAATAACAACATTAGCTGCCGGTAAAGGCTCCCCTGTTACTGCATCAGTCACCAATCCTGAAACGGTGAGTTCCTGTGAATAACCACTTAATAGAAAAAGAAATAACAGCAGAAATACAAACAGTATTCTAGCCATTAAAAAATTGTAAGTTTTTAAAAAATACATGTTTTTCATAGTTATAGTTAATGGTATTTATTTTTATGATTAAAAGACTTTGAATAACAAAAAGTACATATCAGTTTTCAGCAGATTATAAGCATATAAAATGGTATCCAAAGCTAAAATTTGTCAGATTCATCAATCTTTAAAATTCCATCAAAAATCTTTAAAATACTTTCATATTTTATTTAAATTTGATTTCCTTTTTCAAGTAAATCCC
>CAZBCB010000159.1:6577-6994 GCA_964489905.1 uncultured Bacteroidales bacterium | reverse complement strand
CATTTAAATTTAAGTATAGTAATTTATGTCTTACATATCTGAGAAAATCATTAGTGAAGCCCTGACTTTTGATGATGTACTTCTTGTTCCGGCATATTCCGAAGTACTTCCCAAGGAGGTGGATATTACATCGCGCTTCACGCGAAATATTAAACTCAATGCACCTATTGTTTCAGCTGCCATGGATACGGTGACTGAAGCAACTATGGCTATTGCAATAGCCAGGGAGGGTGGAATAGGTGTCATTCATAAAAATATGACCATTGAGGAGCAGGCCAAACAGGTAAAGACGGTTAAACGTGCTGAAAACGGGATGATTTTTGATCCAATAACCATCAAAGCTTCGGCTACTGTCGGTGATACGCTGAACCTGATGAAGGAATATAAAATAGGTGGTATTCCGGTGGTTGATGGCCA
>CAZBCB010000159.1:0-6567 GCA_964489905.1 uncultured Bacteroidales bacterium | reverse complement strand
GCATAAGTTGATAGGTATCGTAACCAATCGCGATCTGCGTTTTGAGCAACAGCTCAACAGGCCTGTAAGTGAGGTGATGACTAGTGAAAATATAATTACTACCACACAGGAAACTGACCTTGAAAAGGCGGCTGACATTCTGCAACGTTATAAAATAGAAAAGCTTCCTGTGGTTGATGAATATAACAGGTTAATAGGCTTAATAACATATAAAGATATAACCAAAGCCAAAGACAGACCTAATGCCTGCAAGGATTCCATGGGCAGGTTGCGTGTTGCTGCTGCAGTAGGTATTACAAAAGATACGCTCGAACGTATTGAAGCGCTGGTAAAATCAGATGTAGATGCTGTGGTTATTGATACCGCACACGGACACTCAAAAGCAGTTATTGAAACCCTTAAGCTTGCCAAAAAGAAATTTCCTTCAGTGAGTTTTGTTGTTGGAAATATAGCTACAGCTGACGCAGCTCGCGATTTGGTTAAGGCAGGAGCTGACGGTTTAAAGGTTGGTATTGGCCCGGGTTCGATATGTACTACAAGAGTAATAGCAGGTGTTGGTGTGCCTCAGCTGTCTGCCATATTTGATGTGGCATTTGCATTAAAAGACACTGATGTGCCTGTTATTGCTGATGGCGGGATACGTTATTCAGGCGATATCGTAAAAGCTATTGCTGCAGGCGCAAGTTCTGTCATGGCAGGCTCTTTGTTTGCCGGTGTTGAAGAATCACCCGGAGAAACAATAATTTTTAACGGCCGAAAGTATAAATCATATCGTGGTATGGGTTCAATTGAAGCTATGCAGCAAGGCTCAGGTGACAGATATTTTCAGGAACCGGAAGATGACGTAAAAAAACTTGTGCCTGAAGGTATTGTGGCACAAGTACCTTATAAAGGTACATTGTCTGAAGTGTTTTTTCAGATGGTAGGAGGCCTCAGGGCTGGTATGGGTTATTGCGGAGCACGGAATATAAGCGAACTGATGAAAGCAAGGTTTGTACGTGTAACAAATTCAGGAATTGTCGAGAGCCATCCTCATGATGTGACAATTACACGCGAAGCACCTAATTACAGTAGATAATAAATACATTGCATTAATTATTAACCTAATCAATATGAATATGAAAAAGCACGTTTTTCTTTTCATTTCAATGCTCAATTTCAGTTTTTTTCTAATTAAAGCCCAGGATGAAATATTAATGACTATTGGAGACAGGAAAATTACCAGATCTGAATTTGAAAGAATTTATCATAAAAACAATTCATCAACAACTTATGAAAATAAGTCACCCAAAGAGTATCTTGATCTTTTTATTAATTTTAAGTTAAAGGTAATTGAAGCGGAAAACAATGGTTATGATACGATGAGCAAATTTACCACAGAACTTGCAGGTTATCGTGATCAGTTAGCAAAACCTTACCTGCAGGATAAAGGCCAGATAGAGGTATTACTGAATGAAGCTTACCGAAGAACCATAACCGAAGTAAATGCGAGCCATATAGCACTTAAAGTGCCTGCAGGCGCTACACCAGCTGATACAGCTGAAATCTATAATAAGATTATGAACATTCGTAATCGTATCCTTGCCGGTGAATCGTTTGAAGATATGGCTGTTGCATACTCTGATGATCGAAATGCTATATATAATAAGGGTAATATCGGATGGTTTTCCGCTTTCAGAATGGTTTACCCGTTTGAGGAAGCAGCTTATACCACGCCGGTAGGACAAATATCGATGCCTTTCAGAACCCGTTTCGGATATCATATCATACGCACTAATGCATTTCGTCCGGCAATTGGCGAGGTATTATTATCACATATTATGGTAAAGGCATCAAGAGATGATGATTCAGCAACTCATGCAGCTGCCCGTGCCAAAATAAATGATTATTATAACCGGTTATTAAACGGGGAATCATTTTTTGACGTTGCAACAAAGTATTCTGAAGATTATTCATCAGCCCGTGTGGGAGGTAAATTACGCTGGATAAGATCGGGTGAGCTGCTACCTGAACTGGAAGATAAAATATTTGCTATTACTGACAGCGGAAAATTTACCGAACCTGTCCAGTCAGATCATGGATATCATATTTTTATGATACATGGAAGGCGACCTATAAAAAGTTTTGACGAAATGAAGGCTGAACTTGAGGATAGACTTAACCGCGACGAACGGCGAAATTTTACTGAAAAATTATATGTTGATAAACTGAAGAAAGATTATGGATTTACCGAATATCCTGAAAACTATTCCGAATTAATGAATCTGGTTGACAGCTCACTTTACGATAATAAATGGGATCCTTTTTATGCAGGTCCGCTCATTGATCCGCTATTTACTATCGGAAACCGTGAATATACTCAGGCTGACCTGGCCAATTATCTAAGAAGCACTAAAAAGTATTCTGTGAAAGAATCCCTCGAACTTATAGTAAAAAGAAAATATGATGATTTTGTTAAGGAAAAAGTTCTGGAATATGAAAAAGATATGCTTGATGATAAATATCCGGAATTCCGTTACCTGATGGAGGAATATCATGATGGTATTCTGCTGTTTAATATCATGGACGACATGGTTTGGAGTAAAGCGGTTAAGGATACTGCAGGGTTGGAAAACTTTTTCAAGAAAAACCGGAAGAACTATAACTGGCAGACAAGAGCCGATGTTACCATATTTACAGTAAAAGACTCAAGCCTGACCGAAAAAATACTTTCACTTGCTCCGGACAGATTTAGCAAAGGAATTTCTGACAAAGATTTCAATATTGCCATCTGTGGTAATGATTCCATTCAATGTGTGGATATCAAGAATAAAAAATATGAAAAGGGAGATGATAAAAATGTTGATAATATGAACTGGATGCAAGGTTCGAGTTATGTGTACAGGGAAAAGAATAAGATTGTGATTCTGTATATCAATGATATACTTAAACCTCAGCCTAAAAAATTCAATGAGGCTCGTGGGTTAGTAACTGCTGATTATCAGAATTACCTCGAAAAACAATGGATAAAGCAATTAAGGAAAAAATATCCCGTTGTTATAGATAAAAAAGTACTTGCAACCATAAAATAAAGATATTGTTTTATGTTTAAAGCAGTTGTCCCTGTTTTATTAATCCTTTTATTTTCCTGCAAGGATAAAACACGGCAAAATACCGAAAAACCAGTTGCACGAGTAATGAATGCAGCTTTATATGCAAGCGATATGCAAGGCATTTTTCCTGAAGGTATTACGCCAGAAGATAGTATTCAAATAGCTAAAGACTTTATTGAAAAATGGATACGGAGACAACTGCTTCTTAATAAAGCAGAACTTAACCTTACTGAATCCGAGAAAAATGTAAAGGAACAGATTGAAAATTACCGCAGTTCATTGCTGATTTATAAATACGAACAGAGCCTTTTAAAACAAAAACTTGATACAGTTATAGGTTTTCAGGAAATTCAGGATTATTACAACAATAATCAATCGAATTTTCTGCTTAATAAAAACATTGTTAAAGCCTTGTATATAAAAGTTAAACGATCAGCACCTGAACTCTGGAAATTAAGGCAGTGGTTCCGTCAGGACGATTCAGAAAGTATTAAAAATCTTGAAGCTTATTGTTATAAATACGCAGATTATTACGACTATTTTAATGATCAATGGGTTGATTTTTCAGCACTTGTTGATAAAATTCCCATACAAATTGGCAATCCCGAGAATTATTTGCGCTACCGTCAGTATATTGAGGCATCTGATTCAACACACCATTACTTTATACGTATCTTTAAATCGGCCTTTAAAGGCGAACCATCACCCATAGAATTGGTTAAAGAGGATATTGAAAAAATTATTCTCAATAAGAGAAAAATTGAATTATTAACTACAATTGAAGAAAATATATACAAAGACGCATTAAAACGCGGTCTGTTTACAATTTATGAATAACAACATGATGAAAAATATTTTATTACATATCTCACTTTTGTTAACAATTGCCGGTACTTGTTATAGTCAGGTGAAGGTAATTGACCAGGTGATGGCAGTTGTTGGTGATAAAAAGATATTATATTCTGATATTGAAAAACAATATCTTCAGTATCTTGCCCAAGGTGAAAAAACGACCAGTGAGACTCGCTGCCAGATATTTGAACAGTTGCTGATTCAGAAACTTCTTGTTAATCAGGCTGAGATCGATAGTATTGAGATAAGCGAAACACAGGTTAGTTCAGAGCTTGATGGCAGAATGCGCTATTTTGTTAATATAATGGGTTCGGAAGAAAAGCTTGAGGATTATTTTAAAAAGTCTATTATTGAAATTAAGGAAGATTTGCGTGATGAGATTCGCGAACAGATGCTAACCAACAAAATGAAGAATGAAATTACCGGCGATATATCGGTCACGCCTTCGGAAGTAAAGAGTTTTTTTCGTTCACTGCCTCCTTCGGAAATACCTTATGTTGAATCAGAGGTTGAATATAATCAGATACTCGTATATCCAAAATATGCCGAAAATGCGGTGTATGAAGTTCGTGAAAAACTGCTGAACCTCAGACAACGCATACTTGACGGAGAAAATTTTGCTACTCTTGCTGTATTATACTCCGAAGACCCCGGATCAGCTGCAAAAGGAGGTGATATTGGTTGGTTTGCAAAATCTGAGCTTGATCCGGAATATGCTAAAGTTGCATTTAGCCTTAAGAAGGGAGCCGTATCAAAGATTGTTGAATCCTCTTTTGGCTATCATATAATTCAATGTCTCGATCGAACTGAAGACAGGGTGCATACAAGGCACATTCTGATGAAACCCAAGGTTACCTTTGAAGTTAAAAGTGCAGCTCTTTCCCGGCTCGACAGTATCAGACATATAATAACAACAGACTCCCTTACTTTTGAAAAAGCAGCCATCTTGTTCTCAGAGGATAAAGATACCAGGCTAAACGGCGGTCAGGTAGTTAATCCAGCCGGTGGTATCAGATGGCAACTTGATGATCTGCCTGCAAGAGATTATGCAGTTATTAAAAACATGTCGCCCGGAGAAGTTTCGGAGCCTTATGAATCTGTTGACAATAAAGGGAAAATCGTATTTAAAATAATAATCCTGCAAAAACGCACCGAACCTCATAAAGCAAACCCCGAAGATGATTATCATCTGTTAAAGGAAATGGCTGCTCAAAAGAAACAGACAGAAATTGTGAATAAATGGATTGAAGATAGAATAAAAACCACATATATCCGGATTGACCCCAAATATCGCAATTGTAATTATTCGGTGAAGGGATGGCTGAAATCCTGATGTTTTATGCCAGACAAAATATAATCTTCCGGATGACAGGCAATTATAAAAAGATAACCATGATTGCCTTTATGGTCATTGTGGGTTTACTTCCTGGTAAATTGCTTTCGCAAGCTCCTCAGCAAATACAATATGATGCCGAAGATATTGAATTTGATAAAAGAATTGCCAACGGAGCATACAGACTTTTAAGGCATGTTGTTTTCAGGCATAAAAATACAACCATGTATTGTGATAGCGCTTATTTTTATGCGGCAGAAAACTCACTTGAAGCTTTTAGTAACGTTTATATAAACCATGCTGATTCAGCAAATATTTATGGTGATTATCTGTTTTATGACGGAAATACCCGAAAGGCAAAAATAAAAAAGAATGTTCGCCTGA
This sequence comes from uncultured Bacteroidales bacterium, assembly GCA_964489905.1. Lineage (GTDB taxonomy): Bacteria > Bacteroidota > Bacteroidia > Bacteroidales > UBA10428 > UBA5072. The sequence goes on along the minus strand of CAZBCB010000159.1, from coordinate 906 downwards.
ATACGGTTAGTACAAGCCTTAAAAGCCAGTCGCTTGAATATGATCTGCAGAATAATATTGGATATTATACCAATCATGCCGATATTATCACCGGAGAAAATAAACTGAAAAGCAGGGTAGGTATTTATTATTCGCGGACGAGTGATTATCTGTTCAGAGACAGTGTTGTAGTGATTAATCCGAAATATACTATTTATTCTGATACACTGAGGTATAATACAGTATCTCATGTGGCCTATTTCATCGGGCCAACCAATATTGTGAGTGATACCAGTACAATTTATTGTGAAAGCGGCTGGTATAATACCAAAACCAATATATCATTTCTGAAGAAAAATACACGTATTGAAAATCCGGTGCGTATATTAACCAGCGACAGCATTTATTATGAACGGGAAACAGGTTATGGTGAAGCATTTTCAGATATTACCCTTATTGACAATGAACAAAATATTATCCTTAAAGGAAATTATGCACGGATAAACGAGAAACAGGAAACAGCATTGCTGACTGATAGCGCACTATTTATTTATATAACCCGCGATGATTCGGTATATATTCATGCCGATACGCTTCGAATGGAGCCTGATACCGCAGGTAAAAAGGAATTCAGGCTGTATTACAGGGTTAAATTATTTAAAACCAATATGCAGGGTAAATGTGACTCACTATTTTATTCCTCTGCAGATTCTGTAATCAGGTTATTTTATGATCCTGTATTATGGTCAGGCGAAAATCAGCTCTCATCAGAATATATTGAAATACATATTAAAAACAAACAGGTGCATGAATTACACATGCGCCAGCTTGCATTTATCATAAACCAGGAAGATTCAATACGTTTTAATCAGGTAAAAGGAAAAAGTATGGTTTGTCATTTTCAGAATAATGATTTATACAGGATTG
>CAZBCB010000158.1:0-7021 GCA_964489905.1 uncultured Bacteroidales bacterium | reverse complement strand
GATAATACAATTTTTTCAAATACTTTTCTCAGGGCGGGCAACTCAACAGGTAAAACTGTATTATTTAACAGCCACTCAAGAGTCAGGGCTGCCAGAGGAACGCTTTGAAGAAACAGTGGCTTTCTTTCTATGTAACCTCTGAAGCCATACGCACCCATAGCTTGCATAAGCCGAATATAAACATAGCCGTAATAGTATTTCAAAAACTCATCACGGTTAAAAGCTTTGACCTGCTTTTCAAATAAGTCCAGGTAATAGTTCAACAGATCATTTTTCAGTTGAACGGGTAAATTTGTTTTGGCTTCAAACAGCAATGATGCAAGATCATATTGGAGGGGACCGCGACGTCCTCCCTGAAAATCAATAAAATATATCTGATTATTGTGAATCATTATGTTCCGTGACTGAAAATCGCGAAACATAAAGAATTCGCGCCGTGCTTCGAGCAGGAATCGGATAAAAGCAACAAAATCATCTTCAAGCTCCTGTTCATCAAAACCAATCTTCAATGGCTTAAGAAAACAATATTTGAAATAATTCAAATCCCAGTGCATGCTCTGATATTCAAATTCTGCACGGGGATAACAATGCGAAAAATCGAGCCCGTCAGCAGCTCTTACCTGCAGACCAGGCATGGCATCAATAACTCTTCTGTATATGGAAATGATTTCAGAAAATTCAGTTTGTTTAAGCTGAATATAATCAAGGAGGGTTGTATTGCCTAAATCTTCGAGCAAATAAATGCCCCTTTCGCGGTCGATGGCATAGATTTCAGGGACCATATTCCCTGACTTTTTTAAATGTTCTGCCAGATAATAAAAAGCATCATTTTCTCTCAGGTCGGTATTAAATGCCCCCAATACACAATAATTTTCACTTTTAATACGAAAATAACGTCTGTAAGAGCCTGATTCAGGCAGCGGACTTAATTCAACTGCCTTTTCGCCGCTCCAGTTCTCAAAAAGTTGTTTTATCCATTGAGTAATATCTGCCTTCAAAACATGTAATATTATTAGTTAGTGTACAATTCTTTTGATTTCTGAATTATCAGGTCAAATGCTTCCTCCACATGTTCAGTGTTGGTATTTGTCTGAGCTATAGCCATACGAACAACATATCGATTGTTTAACCTTGTATGCGACAAATACAGTTTTCCTGTTTTATTTAATTCATGTAACAGTTTTTCATTAAGCTGGTCGAGCTGTTTATCAGTCATATTATTATCAGGCCTGTAACGAAAACATACAAGATTAAACAGGCGTGGTGCAAGAATCTCAAAATTTCCTGTACTGACGAGTTTGTTTTCAAATTTTTCAGCCAGTTGAATATGAAAACGGATTTTGTCCTGTAATCCTTTTATGCCAAACGACCTGATAACAAACCATAGCTTTAATGCCCGGAATCTTCTCCCTAATTGAATTCCCCAGTTGGAATAATCATTAACTTCAGCTTTTATTTGTGTTTTAAGATATTCAGGTACCAGTTTAAAAGTATTAATCAATGCTTCAGCATCTCTGACGAAATAAGCAGAACAATCGAAGTTTGTAAACAGCCATTTATGAGGATTAAAAACAAAACTGTCAACATGTTCAATATCTTTTATCATCCAGCGGTATTCGGGTAATAGCAATGCAGAACCTGCATGTGCAGCGTCAACATGAATCCACATATTATACTTGCTGCATATTGAAATAATTTCATCCAGCGGATCAACGGCCGTGCTTCCTGTAGTGCCCAATGCCACTACCACGCACAGAGGCATAAAACCTTTCTTCAGATCAGATTCAATACTTTTTGTCAGTTCAACAGTATTCATCCTGAATGCGTTATCGACCGGAATTTTAATAAGGTTTTCATGACCAATACCTGCAATTCGGACAGCCTTATCAACTGATGAATGTGCTTCAGATGAGCAATAAACCCTGTAAGGCGGCTGATTTGCATAACCATGTTGATTGATATTAAACGCTGAAGCTTTTTCACGTGCCGTAAGCAATGCACATAGTGTAGCTGTTGAAGCTGTATCCTGAATAACACCCTGAAAATTGTCAGGAAGCCCTGTCATCTGTCTGAGCCAATTCATAACTTTTGCTTCAAGTTCAGAAGCTGCCGGCGATGTTTCCCATTTCATGCACTGAGCACCTAATGCCGAAGTAAGCATTTCGCCCAGTATCGAAGGAAAACTGGAATTAGCCGGAAAATACGCAAAGAATTTAGGACTCTGCCAGTGGGTAATACCCGGCAGAATAATATTTTCAAAATCATTGAAAATATTATTAAAAGACTCCGCTTCAACCGGAGGTTGATCAGGAATTTGTTCAAATATTCTGCCAGGAACAACTGTTGATTTTACCGGATAAGAACAAATGTTTTTATAGTATTCTGCAATCCAGTCGACCAAACGGTGAGCCTCTTTCCTGAATTCTTCTATATCTGTCATATCATTATCGGATGTTAAAATTCAAATTTAAACATTTTCGTCAGCGTTGAACGAAATATTTTGCAGTGTTATGATTTTTTAATATTTTTATTTATTCAAATTGCACAGAATGAATATTGAGCTATATAATGCTGATTTTCTAAACTTTGTAGAACTGAATTACACCGGAGACAATGATGAATATCGTCGTTGTGATTCAGAATCAAAATACCTGGATACAGGTGTTTTCAATTTATTTCTTCAGTGTTTTGAGAATGCCAATAAATTATTTGATTATTTTTCAGGGACAAAATATAACTCACGTAAAATTATTGTATTAAGAAATGAGTTGATAAAAAATCTGGAAGATCTTAAAAAAGTAAATTCATTAAAAGACTTTACCAGATTTATTGAAAAACGTTTCATGGGAAAAGAATTCATTCAGGAACTTAAAAATCAAAAACACGACTGGAACGATCACTGGCAGTATTATTATCAGAAGCTAATAAATTTAAATGAGGAGCTTATCCGTTTTACTGAAAAATGTGCAGACGAAGAAAAAATTCTGTGGGTTATCGGATATTAATATTTTAAACCCCAATTTCGTCAATTGAGAAAATCATTTGACGAATCTCGGTTAATTTTTCTGGTTTTCAAATACAGGCACTAATTCATCCTGGTTTCCTTCACAGCAGCGTATGCCGGTTTCATGCATCCAAAGTCAATTGTAATGCGGTCAATAATAATACAAGGATCAAGTGCTGTAATTTTAAGGGTGTGCATGCCCGGTATATTAATAAAATGTTCTGATTGCACAATAGCCATATTTCGTAATACATTTTGCTTCCACACTTCACTTCTGTCAGATGTACTGTAGTCCATTACCTGTGGACTCTGATCATCAACAGAAACAGCTATTCGTAAATGATGATTTTTATTTAATGCATGCAAAGGTAAACAGTAAATACTTACCAAAGCTTTACCTGTTGATACAGTATAAAAATTATATTCTAAAGAAGGATTTGTTGCCAGGAGAAATTCATTTCCCTGGGCAGAACTCAAGCCTGACAACAACATTACAACTTTTCCTGTATATCCAATGTTATCAATTACCTGCCAGAACAGATAAGGAGTTTGATTAATTTTCGTATAGTTCTCTGCATGAACAGATATATAACCATTCATTTCGTAATATCCTTCCATTTTATAATCATTCTTATTAAAAATATCAACAAAAACCGGAATTTCCCGGTTTTGGCATCGGAAGAATATTGTTCCGTTTTTTAATCCAGGCGGTATTTTTTTAAAGTCTATGCTTACCCAGATGCGTTCTTCTTTTTTCCCGAATGAATACTCCAATTCACCACTGTATTTGCTTAATTTTATACATGGATGAGAAACCGAAGCTTCCCAGAATATATTTCTTTTTCCGGTAATAAACACGTCAATAAAATACTTATCTTCTTTAGAATAAAAAACCGGAAGCCTGTTGCCATATATATATTTGTCATTTTGCACGCCTGCATAACCTTCTGCTGAAACTCCAAAACAGGAAGAATCAGGTACTTCCCATTGGGGGATCATCGGACAATCAAATACCGGCAGATTTCTTGGGTTCATCGTCATCATATTATTCCATTTTCCATTAGCCAGTTTCTCATTAAAATATTGTGTTTCAAGAATAATGCTGTCAAAAGCCTGTTTAGCCAATTGTGCATGGTCATTTGCGCTTGAGCGGTTTTGTTTTGCATATAAATATGCCTTTTCAAGATGCAAAAACTTTCTGTTCATTAATGCAGCACAACGAACCGGATAATAGACCAGTTCATAATAGGCATTTTGTTTATCTTCCGGTATTTCATCAAGCAAATCAATTACATCACATGATATTTTGTTATATCTGTCCAATCTCATCTGAGCTTCATCATTATAGAAAAAATGATTATACTCTGAATTGTTTGTCAGTCGCGTAGGCTCAGTCTGATTCCATCCCATGAATTCGGGCTTTCTTTCAAAAGCCAGGTTATAATATTCCCAGACTACAGTTGCCAAAGGAATTTTGACTTTATTACCGAATGTCTCACTTAGCCAGTTTTTAAGGTGAATATCTACATATTTTGAGGAATTAAATGGTTTTATATTGAATGCCATATCTAATGCTAACTGAATATTATATTCAAGAGGCTTGATATCACCGACGTTAAATACCCAAATATGATTACTCCCTGCTGTATAAGCTTTATATAACTCTTCCCATATAAGCATTGGATGAGTGGAACTTAACCAGAGGTAGTCATGAGGCCTTCCCCAGTATGATAAATGATAGTATACCCCACTCCCACCCGGTCTGTTTTTTTCTTCATTATTGTTTAACCGCCGGATGTACCCATAATTGTCATCAGGCCAGACAATTGCTATATCTTCCGGCAATTGCAGTCCGTTGTCATATATTTCAAGCACTTCTTTATAAGGAATAAATACCTGAGGAACTTTTGTAACGTCCTGATTTACATATTTTTTTATTAGTTCACGTTGATCATGGATTATTTCCCTGAGAAGATCCACTTTTTCATTAAGGGACTCAACACCTTCCATGCCTGAATCATGAATGCCACGCATACCAACGGTATAAATGTTTTCATATTTATTGCTCTCAATGGTTCGTTTCTCCCAATATCTATATACCTTTTCCTTATTGATGCGGTAGTTAAATTCACCCATCGATTCAATATTCCATTCATCAACATTGTTACACAGCATGGGTTCGGCATGAGAGCTTCCGATAATAATGCCATAATCATCTGCAATTTTCTTGTTTTCAGGATAATAATAAAATGCTCTTGTGCATGAATGCATGGCAGGCCAGATAAGGTTGGCCTTTAAGCGCAAGATGAGTTCGAAAATTTTTCTATACGTTTTTGGCCCTATATCTGCGGTTTCAGGTTCGTATGTTTTTGCCGCCCATGGCTGAAGTCCCCAGTCTTCATCATTCAGGAAAATGCCTCTGTATTTCACAGATGGTGGTTCAGAAACATAATCAACAGGGTTTATGAAAATACTGGTTTTTTTCAGAGGGCTCACGTCAGCCCACCAATACCATGGCGAAACACCAATAGCCTTTGATAGATCAAAAACACCATAAGCTGTTCCCCTTCTGTCGCTGCCGCATATTATTAAAGCCTGTTTCACGCCGGGGTATGGATGTAAAACAGTCTTTATATAATATTGTTCCCATCCTCCGGCTATTTTTGCAAGGGCAATTATTCCGTCTTCAGAAAGATTCTTAATTATATTACTTCTATCTGCTGATCCGATAATAATTAAATAATCCTGCACCAATGATAATTTATGTATTAACCTTGGTTTTTTGTCTGAGACTCTTTCAATATCTTCAGCCAGCAGTCTGGCAGCAATTTTTACCAATTCATAGTCATTACTGTCAAAAAGAATTGTTGGCTGAATTTTGTCTGAAAACACCGGAAACTGGCTAATTTTATTATTTTTTTCTGTGTTTGGCGTAAGTTGTCCATGTATGTTTTGTATAAAAAGCCAGAGCAGAAATGCAGACGAAAAGGATTTTATCCACTGCTTCAACGGTAAGTATATTTGAATCTTAAAAACCATACAGGCAGGTATATTACAAAATATCAAATTCCCATTTTCCTTTCATGGTAGGATATTCAAGGGATTTTTTCAGAAGTTCAAGAAACTTTTTCCGTGGAACATCTTCAGCCCCCAGATTTTTTAAATGTAAGGTCGATTGCTGGGCATCAATAAAATGAAAATTCCATTTCCTGAGTTGTTCGGTGAGGTAATATAATGCAATTTTTGAGGCATCAGGCATCAGATAAAACATTGATTCGCCAAAAAAAGCCCTTCCTAATGACACTCCATATAATCCGCCAATCAGATTACCTTGATAATATGTTTCAACTGAATGGGCAAACCCGCTTTTATACAAACCGATATATGCCTGCTGCATTTCGTGTGTAATCCATGTTCCTGATTGTTTTTTACGCTTTACCATTGCACAATTTTGTATGACAGCTTCAAAATTGCTGTCAACATTAATCTTAAATTTATGCTGTTTGATTAATTGCTTTAATGAATGGGATATTTTAAATTTATGAGGGAACAGAATCATCCGGGGATCGGGTGACCACCAGAGTATGACTGAGCCCTCGCTATACCATGGGAATATGCCATTTGAATAGGCTGTTATCAGGGCTGTTTCAGATAAATCGCCTCCCACCGCCACAAGTCCTTCTTTGTCTGCTGATTCAGGATCGGGGAAAATATAATCAAACGACACAGTTATGGTTTTTGCATTTAATTTAACAAAGATAATAAACCTATATGAAATGAATCTGTAATGGTTTAGTAACGGAGTAAGCAGAAATCTATTGTCTGATGATTTATAACTTAGTTAAGTAATCAGGCAGCAGACATAGCTTGAAAAATTTGTCAGATCGGCTGCCAGTATTTCAAAATGTTTGAAACAAAACAGTTTTCAGACATGACTGATATTCAAAAGTGCAAAGAAATGTGTTGTTTTTTTCCTGACGGCTTAAATATTCTTTTGGTTGAAAAACAAGAAAATGA
>CAZBCB010000157.1:0-7062 GCA_964489905.1 uncultured Bacteroidales bacterium | reverse complement strand
AGTTTATGGATGAACATCGTGATGCAGGCTGTCTTGGAGTTAAAATTATCGATGGCAAGGGTAATTTCTTACCCGAATCCAAACGCGGACTACCTACTCCGTTAGTCGCTTTTTACAAAATATTCGGTCTGTCAGCACTATTTCCAAATTCAAAACGTTTTGGCCGATATCATCTGGGTTATCTCGACAAAGAAAAAATTCATCAGGTCGATGTAATTTCAGGAGCTTTTATGTTTATCCGGAAATCAGTCCTTGACCTCATAGGCTATCTTGATGAAGATTTTTTTATGTACGGCGAGGATATCGATTTGTCTTACCGTATAACACAGGCAGGATTTAAAAATTATTATTTCCCGCACACCACCATTATTCACTATAAAGGTGAAAGCACACGAAAAAGCAGTATTAATTATGTAATTGTTTTTTATAATGCCATGTCCATTTTTGCCAAAAAACACTTTTCAAAAAATATGGCACTGGCTTATAATATACTTATACATACCGCTATTTATGTAAGAGCTGCATTTTCTATAATACGCAGGTTTCTTCTTGCTTTTCTGAATCCTTTATTAGATGCTGCAGCCATTTACATCGGATACAAAATTTTCCTGCCCGTATGGGAAACTTTGCTTTTTGGACAGTACGATTACTATCCGCCAATATATACCAGAATTGTTGTGCCTTCCTACATCTTTATATGGCTTTCATCCATATATTTTTCAGGCGGATATGAAAAACTTGTCAGAGTATATGACCTAATAAGAGGTACCTTACTGGGCACTCTGGCCATACTCATGATTTATGCCTTGCTGCCTGAACACCTCAGGTTCTCAAGAGCACTAATTATTGTTGGAACTGTCTGGGTTATTTTGGCTACCATTGGAATCAGACTATTTCTTAGCATAATAGACAATAAAAATTACAGGGTAGAATTTTATAAAAAAAGAAAACGAATTATTATTGTCGGGCAAAAAGAAGAAGGAGAAAGAGTTTTAGCTATCCTCAGGCAAACGCAAATTAAGCCCGAACTGGTTGGTTTCGTGAGCCCTGATGAAAATTCTTATGACGATACCTTCATCGGGTCGGTCAACATGATTGAAGATATTGTAGAAATCAACAAAGCGGATGAACTGATTTTTTGTGCCAAAGATCTGACATCCCAAACCATCATAAGTACCATGCTTAAGTTTACCAATGCCGAAATTGATTTTAAAATCGCTCCGCCTGAAAGCATGTCAGTCATTGGAAGCAACTCTATTAACACAGCAGGTGACCTGTATGTTGTTCATTTTAATACTATCTCACGCAGTATAAACCAGCGGAAAAAAAGGCTGTTCGACATGTTGCTTTCTCTGTTATTTTTGTTGCTTTTTCCTTTAATTTTATTCTTTATAAGAAATCCTTTAAAATTTTTAAAAAATATTTTTACTGTTATCGCCGGCATACATTCATGGGTTGGCTATCATCCCTCACCAAACTTATACCGCCTGTCTCTTCCTTCAATAAAACCGGGAGTACTCACACCTGTCTATAAACTTGAACTTCTGAATCCGGATAATGAAGCCATTGACAAAATTAATATGCTGTATGCTAAAGATTATCAGGTTTGGAACGACCTTTCAATTATCTGGAAGGGTTTCAGGTTTCTTGGTTCAAAACCTCATCTTGTAAAAAGTGCTTCACATGGCAACTAACGTTAAACACCTTTAATTACGAAAGAATTTGCACTTTATTTAACCTGATAATTTTAATATATTATTTTATTATTAAATTTGTTCAGAGCAACATACCTAAACTATGAATAAACTCAGACTACCTTTCTTTTGTTTTTTATTGACAGTGGCTTTACATCCAGCCAATTTCACATTAAATGCACAGGAAGATGAAGAATCAAAGCTGAAAGCCATTTTCCTTGAAGCTGAATCTTATTTCCTGTTTGAAGAATACAAGGATGCCCTACCCTTATATCAACGTATACTTAAAACAGATCCCGACAATTTCAATATTAATTACAAAATAGGGATATGTTATATAAATGATGTATATCAAAAACATAAAGCCATTTCATATCTTGAGAAGGCTGTGCAGGGGACAAGCCCCACTTATAAACAAAACAATTTTAAGGAGCGCATGGCTCCCTTAGAAACATATTATTATCTTGGCAATGCTTATCGTATCAATAACCGACTGAACGATGCCATCGAAGCTTATAACCAGTTTAAAAAAATACTCGACCCCCTTGTTTACGATGAAGAACTTGTTGATCAGCAGATCAAAGCCTGCAAGGTAGCAGCCGATTTGCAATCAAGACCCAATTATTATATTTCAGTTAACCTGGGTGATAAAATTAACGACCGCTTTGAAGAAATAAATCCCGTCATCTCAGGTGATGAATCAGTAATGGTTTTTACCCGTAAGCTTCAGTTTTATGATGCTGTATTTTATTCGGAAAAAATTAATGGAAAATGGTCAGACCCTATAAATCTTACTCCTTCCTTTGGTGTTGATGGTAATTCTTATTCCACCGGATTGTCTTATGATGGCAAAGAATTATTTGTTTACAGGCTCGACGATTTTGATGGTAATATTTATGTGAGCAAACGCGAAGGAAACAAATGGTCAAAACTGGTCAAACTGAACGAAAATATTAATACAAAGTACTGGGAGTCACATGCGTCAATTTCAAAAGATGGTAGAACGCTTTATTTCACCAGTAACCGGAAAGATGGCTACGGAGGTCTCGATATTTATAAGTCTGAAAGAACAAAAGGAGGCGACTGGGGGCCTGCAATTAACCTTGGTCCTGTAATTAACAGTAAATATAATGAGGAAACCCCGTTTATTTCTGAAGATGGCAAAATACTCTTTTTCAGTTCAATGGGGCATTTTAATATGGGTGGTTATGATATTTTTTATAGCATAAGGCTCGACAATGGGCAATGGACCAAACCTGTAAACCTCGGATATCCGGTAAATACCACTGATGATGACCTTTTTCTTACACCCGTAAAAAACGGTGAATTTGCTTATTATTCCACTTATGACCCTGCTGATAGTTATGGCCTCGCTGATATTTATAAACTTGAAATTTTCTCTGACAGACATCCCAGAAAATTTATCCTAAACGGAATAACCCGTGTTGAAAGTGAACTAAAAATTGATTTCAGTAAAATAACGGTTTCTTTAATCGATAAGAAAACAAATACGGCGATTGATAAAGCTAAGGTTAATCCCGATGGCACTTTTACATTAAATGCATTATCAGGTGATTTTCAAATGGTATTTGAGGGTGATGGCATTCAAAAAACAACTGAAGATATTTCCATACCTATTAATAATCCATCTAATATCATTACTTACACCTCCCCGCTGATTGCCCCGGGACTCGCCATAGAAGAAAAAGGAGCAAAGGGAAAACCCGAAGACCTGAAAAATGTGCCTGCTCTTATTTGCAGTATTGACAGGCTTGATGTTACTAGCGGCGAACCTATACCTATTAAACTTGAGCTTGAACGAAACACTACGCTTACCATAGAAACTTACCTCAATGAGTCACTTCAAAAAACTGAAGAATTTGATATCAACCGGAAGAAATTTGTATACATGTTTAAACCACAACCCGGTATCAACCTGTTAAAACTTACACTTACAGACAAGGAAGGCAATACCAATTCACACGAAATAATTATTAACTACACTCCTTCAGCCGAAGAACTTGCCAGACTAAAAAAAGAATCATCACAGACTTCAACGCTTGCAGATTTTTATAAAGCCCTGCTCAGCCTGTCAGAAGGAAACCTAAAATCTTTCCTTGAAAATACCAATTTTGATTCTCTCCAATTTTCATCATTATACAGTCTTTATAAATATCTTATTAACAATGCAGCCGCCAACGGTTATTCCATAGACGACGTTGACAGATTATTTATTCAGTTACTTGCTTCAAAAGATATTAATGTCTTTCATAATGACATGCTTTACCTTTCATCAGGAAATCTTAAATCAACACTTGATACTATTGACCTTCACAAGCTCAATCTGTTTTATCCTTTAGAATATCTTAATCTGTTGTACAATAATGCTTCCTTAAATAAATACAGCAAGGCTGATTTGCAAAGAGTCCTTCTGGCATCTGTCACTGGTGGTAATGAAGATATTAACCGGTTCATGAGCATTCTGAAAGAATACGCCAGCGATAGCCTGAAAAATATCCTTTTGCAAATCGATCTGACAAAACAAGGAATCAATCAGCCGGCTGCATTATTAAATTATTTAATCCAAAATCATCCGGCACTTGAAAGCGCTCTGGATAATGCACTCAAAAACGCTGCCATCAACCTCGATATGATGTTCTTATACCAGAGCTTACTTTTTGCTTCAGGTGACAGTCTCAGAAATACGCTGGTAAAACTCAATCTTGAAAAAGAAAATATCATCACATCAGGCCAGCTTATCGAATACCTGTGGAAAAAATCTGCAACAAACGGATATACGCTGGAAGAACTTATAAATCTTATTGACAACATACGCAAAGATCCGTATTACTATGTTGATATGTTCAGGAAGCTACTGGCATCCAGGGCAAAAGGCAGTCTGAAAACTCTCCTCGATGAAATGGATGTTCGTGCTTTACACCTTGACACCTATGAAAAATTACTCGATTACTTGCTCCGGGAATCAGCTTATCACGAATACAACCGCGAAAATATTTACAGCCTTTTGCTTGACCTTATTAACCCCCGTGATACTGAAGATTTCATTTCAATGCTGAAAAGATATGCAGGCAAAAATATACTTGACGCTGTTAATACAATCGACCTGCAATTATATTCCACACCGCTTGAAGTAATTAAATATTTATTAAGTGTTTCTGACCAGTATCATTACACCGAACGTGACTTATTAAATATGCTGCTTAAATTGATTTTTGAGAAACGACAATGGACAGAGGAAAGTGCCGGTTTTGGCAAAACATTACTCGATTATCTCAAAAGACCAGGAGTTGTCAGAACATTAATACTTGTAAACGGTATCATTCTTATTCTTATTATTTTATATGTATTTCGCAGAAAATCAAAGAAAAAGTAAAACCTGCCATGACCCGTCATCTGATAACTGATTTTAAGATTTTTCCACTCCCATTAATTATAGTTTTATTTTTTCCTGTTATCAATGCCCAGAAAATTGTTCCCACCAATGATGATATTTATGCTGAAGCCGGGGAATATGTTTTTGCAGGCGAATACAATGAAGCGCTTCCACTCTACCTTCAGCTTTATGAAAAAGGATTCAATACAGCCAATATCAGTTTTAAAATTGGTGAATGTTACCTTAATATGCCCGGGCAAAAAGATAAGGCCTTGCCTTATTTAGAAAATGCTGTAAGAAAAGTATCACCCTCTTTTTCCGGGACAAATCTGAATGAAGAAAGTGCTCCTGTTAAAACATACTTATACCTCGGATTGGCATATCAATTGACTTATAATTTCAACAGGGCAAGAGAATATTACACTTCATTTCTTCAGATGTCAGATAGTGCCGATAATCCTCTGCGCACACTGGCAGCATACTACATCAGACAATGTTATAACGCCGAGGAGCTGATTAAAGCGCCTGCTGTTATTGAAAAAGAAAAATTACCCGAAACAATAAATAATGTTTTCCCTAACACGCGCGCCCTTTTATTAACAAATGAACAATTAATTTTTTATATCAATCAGTTTAAATTTTATGATGCCGTTATGCAGGCTGTCAGAACCGACAATAGTTGGCAGGAACCTGTAAACATCACACCTCTGCTGAAATCTGACGGTGACCATTTGTTAACCGGCATTTCTGCTGACGGTAATATTTTGTTTTTTACTGCCTATGATCCCCTTAAAAGTGGTGAAATATTTACTTCAAAAAAAATTAATAGTAAATGGACTCCTGTCATTGAATTAAATGATAATATCAATACAGTTTTTAATGAAACGCATGCCAGCCTCTCACCCGATGGGCAAACATTATATTTCACCAGCGACCGTAAAGGAGGTTACGGAGGCCTGGATATTTATAAATCAGAACTTATTGACGGCGTTTGGGGCCCGGCAGTAAATCTTGGGCCGGTTATCAATACTGTTTTTGACGAAGAATCCCCCTTTGTTTCTGCTGACGGTCAAAAGCTTTTCTTTAGCTCAAAAGGCCATTATAACATGGGAGGATATGATGTTTTTTACAGCCAGCTTGATAACGGAAACTGGCTTGCACCTGTTAATATAGGCTATCCTGTTAATTCAACCGATGATGATTTGTTTTGTTTTCCCGTTGATACAGGCTCCCTGGCTTATATGTCAGTTATGGACAAAGCTACACGGCAATCAGATATTTACCGCATCAGGCTTAAAAAATATGCTAATCCGGCCCGATATACCATTAGTGGAAAAGTTGATGTTGAACAGGGAAATGAAATTTCACCTGCTGACATTCATTTGACATTTGTTGAAAAATCAAATAATGATACAATAGGTTCTCTTGCCCTTAACAATGAAGGAAAATTTGAACAAAAAGTCCCGCAAGGGACCTTTAATATTAATTTTTCTGATAAACAGGGTAAAATAATTGACTCAAAAGAACTGTATATTCCACCTTACTTTGCACAGGAACAGCTTGTTTTTAACACCACTATTACTGCAACAGGTAAAAAACATTTTGATACGCTGTATATTGAAAATATTCTTTTTGCCTTTGATAAATCAAGCCTTACGACTGAATCAATACAAATGCTCACTTCACTGGCTGATTTTATGATCAGATATCCCCAGGTACTGTTATTTATTACAGGACACACCGATGCATTAGGCAGCGAGGAATATAACCTTAAACTTTCTGTCAGTCGAGCCAATGCAGTGGCCGGTTATCTTAAAAAACAAAATATCGATCTTTCAAGACTTAACGTTAAAGGGCTTGGAGAATCAGCCCCTGTGGCAGAAAATACCAAACCCGACGGAACAGATAATCCTGACGGTCGAGCTTTAAACAGGCGCGTTGAATTGCAGATAAACGATTTGCCTGAAAACTGGA
>CAZBCB010000156.1:0-7069 GCA_964489905.1 uncultured Bacteroidales bacterium | reverse complement strand
CCTGAATAAATTGACCTTGAGTTGAAATTCAGCTCTCGGCCTAGTAATGTATCCGGTTCTGAACCAATATAATAGTTTTCGCCTGAACGTAAAATGGTTTTATTGCTGCTTAATTGTGCCAGATAATTACGGAATTCTATACGCTGGCTGTTTCCGAATGTCATTACCCAGTTATGCAGTAATCCGAGCCTTGTATTAGTTTTATAGACATCATCATAGAAAACATAGGCAGGATTTTCCTTAAAGGTGTGCGGATCAATTAATTTGTATTCGGCTTTCCTGATATTATCAATATCTGAAGTATAGCTATAGTTCAAGGCTGAAAAATTTCCAAACGTTATTCTTCCGGCAACAAAGCGTCGATTGAATCCTAAAAGAAGGCCAACATTGGGGTTAGCTCTTATTTTCTTTACATTAAAACTTTCATTATCAAAACTTTTTGAAATTTCTTCAAGACGTGCCTTCTTTGCATTATTATCTTCAGCAGTTCCCGAAAAGTCAAACAATGAAACCATTTCTTTACTTGATGGAAATGAAGAAGGAAGCTTTCTGGTGCCATCATCAAATCCAAGCCAGTCATATTTTCCTCCCTCATAAGTATAATAGTCTCTGAATGTGGTTTCATCATTATACCCCAATGAATAGTTGAAAAAAGAACTATTACCGTCAATGGTTTTTTTAGTAATAATATTAATTGAAGCTCCTGCAAAATCGGCAGGAAGTTCAGGCGCCGGACTTTTGTATATTAAAATATTATCTATCATACTGCTGGGTATCGCATCGAAAGCAAAAGCTTTCTTGTCAGTTTCAAAACTTGGTGTTGCAGATCCATTAAGTAATGCTGAATTATACCTTTCTGACAATCCCCGGACAATGACAAACTTATTATCTGTTATGGTAATCCCGGGAATACGACGTACAACTTCGGCCGCGTCTTTGTCCATTGTGCGCGATATTTGCTGAGAACTGATTCCGCTGACTATAAGGTTTGACGATTTAATCGACAAAATCATTGATAAATCAGTATCAAAACGTTTTCCGGCGACAACCTTAACTTCATTAAGCTCAACAGTTGATGGAACCAGGTTAACATTAATTTCCGTAACTTTATTTTTTTCTACATCTACTTTCTGAATAACGGGATTATAGGAAACAAATGAATAAACGATATTGTATGTTCCGGGCTGAATGCCGGCAAGTAAATAGTTCCCTGACTCATTGGAAATTGTACCCTTTGTAGTACCCTGTATGGTTACGGTCGCTCCAATTAATTCTTCACCGGTCTTGGCATCAGCAATTTTTCCTGAAATTCCTCCGTTTTGTGGAAACAATTTTGCATTAAAAAGAAAACATATCAGAAAACAAAAAATATAGCTATAATAAATTTTAAATAGCTGAAAATCTTTAATTTTAAGCATAGTTATGTATATTATACGCCGCAAAAATATATTTATAACATTACCCATGTCTTACACTAATGCTATTAAAAGATTAATTTTATGTTAAGTTTGGAATGCGATTTTTAACTGTTATGATTTTATGAAGGATATATTTTATTTTATAAAACAGTAATAACCGCTCTTTTTTAATAATTTTATATTTAAAATAATATTATGTCAACAGTAAAAATATTAATCGTAGATGATGAACCGGATATTATTGATTTTTTGAGTTATAATCTTAAGAAAGAAGGATATGAGGTTCTTACTTCAAAAAATGGCCAGGAAGCTTTAAAAACAGCACAGTTGCATTTACCCGATTTAATATTACTTGATATAATGATGCCCGGAATGGACGGAATTGAAACATGTGAAACACTTAGACAAATAAAAGGACTGGATGATTCCATAATTGCATTTTTGACTGCAAGGGGGGAAGACTATTCACAGATTGCCGGCCTTGAAGCAGGAGCCGACGATTATATTGTTAAACCGGTTAAGCCCAAAGTGTTACTCAGTCGAATCAAAGCATTGCTAAAAAGAAAAAGAATATCTGCCCTTGCTTCAGAAAAGCTAAAATTGGACGGTTTCAACGGTGAACCCGGACTGGTTATCGATGCTGAGAAATTTGTAGTTAAACTGAATGAAAAGGAATTAACACTGCCAAAAAAAGAATTTGAGCTATTATTGTTGCTTGCTTCCAGGCCCGGCAAAGTATTTTCGCGAGAGGAAATATTCCGCAAAATCTGGGGTGATGATGTTATAGTGGGAGACAGAACTATTGATGTTCATGTTCGTAAACTAAGAGAAAAAATAGGAGAAAATTACATTCTGACAATAAAAGGCGTAGGTTATAAATTTAATGACGAGGAATTATTTAACGTGGAATAAATATTGATCTCGTGTTATTATTATTTGTCTGTTTCAATGCATATTCCATAAAAGCTTTTGAATCTTCGTATAAACTAATTAATTCTAAAGTAATATTCCTGCTTTCAGTTAATAAATCCATATACAACAAACTAATTCTGGTACTGGTCTGACCTGCCTTGATTACTTTCAGATGTTCTTTTTTATATTTTACCAGTAAATCCAATAGTTGTTCACCTGTATCCTTAATTTTCTGATGTTCATCAACATTCTCTGTCAGAGCTTTTTTAATTTGCTGAATTAATGACAAAAACTTTCGGGTAAATTCATTAATATTCTGAGTCTGATGTGATTTAAGCGGGGCATGATTATTATCCACATGTTTAAATACTGGTTTGCTGATATAGGTTATGCTTTCTGTAAGATCACGTAAATGTTCGAGAATCCTTACATAAAAATGTCCTGAATCCATTGATTCTTCAACCTGAAGTTTTTTTATTGTATAATATACATTTTCCTGTAACTGAATTATCTCTTCATTAAGCTTTTTTGCATCCTGCCATGCGTTTTTGAGTTTCTTTCTTTTTTCATCAACAAGCCCTTTGATAATGGATCCATAGATGTCCGTAATTTTATCGAGTGTGCCAATGACTGTATTAATACACTGCTGCAGGATACTCTGTCCGTCAATACGCGTATTATCGGTTATAAATTTTTCAGATTTGTTTTGCTTTTCCATTCTGCGATGATGCAGGACATGTGTATGATATATCAGAAAAAGCGCTAAAATAATTAAAATAGCCAATGCAAGCATTTTGCCATAATACAGAATAAAGGCAATTGTCAATGCAATTAAAAAGGCTATAAGTGCTGTAAAAAACCATCCGGCAATAACAGTAATCATTCCATTTACGCGGTAAACGGCCGTTTCGCGGTTCCATGCCCCGTCAGCCAGTGAAGTTCCCATGGCCACCATAAATGTTACATAAGTGGTCGACAAAGGTAATTTCTGACTGGTGCCAAAAGCAATCAGAATACTTGAAACCACAAGGTTTACTGAAGCCCTAATCAGGTCGAACGAAACCGGATTATCGGCAGTGGCTTTTCTGAATGCTTCAGGGCTCAATCTTTTCTTAATAAAAACAGTTACCTTATGAGGCAGTACTTTTTCAAAAAATGTACCCATGTTAATGGCAATTCTCACAAGTGACCGTGCAAGAACTGATGATTCAAAAATTTCAACCGTATCTTCCTGATGACTCAGATTAACAGATGTCTTAATAACACTGCGTGCTTTACGTGAAAGATATAAAGTAATGATCATTATGATACCTGCTATTACAAGAAATATTGTAGGTGACTGTATTTTTGCATGCAGGCCTCCCATCAAAAAAGTAGTTGGATCACCTCCTCCATTGGCGGCATATAGCTTATATGATTCATACCCGGCAAGAGGTACACCTATAAAATTAACCAGGTCATTCCCGGCAAATGCAAGAGCAAGTGTGCCGGTTCCTAACAATACAATGAATCTGAAAACATTAAAATTAAACAGTAATATTAAAATCTGAAGTAAAATGGTTCCGCACAGAAACGTGTAACCCATAATAAGTGAAGTATTCCTGTTAATCCATAATAACTGTTCTTCAGTAATAAACGATATGCCTTTTGCTCCTTCAATTAAAATAAAATAAACAATAACAGTTAACGCCAAACCTCCGAAAACAGCACCGAAATAACGTATCGTTCTTTTATAATCAAAAGAAAATATAATTCGTGTTATAAACTGAATGAATGATGCAACGGTAAAAGCAATAATTACAGAAAGTAAGATGCCGGTAATAATGAGTAATGTTCTGCCTGAATTAATGTATTTCCCTATATCCTGAAGAGATTCTGCAGAATGAGAAATTTTTATTAATGAAATAGCCACCGAAGCGCCTAATAATTCAAAAACCAATGATACAGTGGTAGAAGTTGGTAATCCGAATGTATTGAAAAAATCAAGCAGAATAACGTCGGTCAGCATAACAGCAAGGAAAATAATTATGATTTCATTGAAGCAAAACTGTGATGGATTAAAAATGCTTTTTCGTGCCACTTCCATCATACCTCCTGAAAAAGTAGTGCCAATGAGTATTCCTATTGCTGCAATAGCCATAGCAATTTTAAACTTCACTGCTTTGGAACCGATGGCAGAATTCAGAAAATTAACAGCATCGTTAGAAACGCCAACAATCAGATCTGAAACAGCAAGAGCAGCAAGTATCAGAACAATTATCAGATATATATCTATCATTGGTTGATAAATTGACCAGGGCATAAATATAAATGGTATTTCTGAAAATTTTACGCTAATGTTAAATAAATGTTAAGAAATATATAAAAATCCCACAAGCAAAAACAAAAATCATAAACATATTTTAACATTCAGGTTACATAGGCAGGATATTTTAGCAATTTAAAACATAGTTTAATAATGGAAACTGCATACTATAAGATACTTGTAGTAGATGACGAACCTGATATTGCAGAATTTCTGACTTATAATCTGAAAAAAGAAGGTTTTAACGTATATAAATCATTAAATGGGAAAGATGCTGTTCTGCTGGCGAGAAAGATACTTCCTCATTTAATTATTATGGACATTATGATGCCCGGAATGGATGGAATAGAAGCATGTGAAAAAATACGAGAGGATCCGTTGCTTGAAAAAACATTGATTGTATTTCTCACTGCCAGAGCAGAGGACTATTCACAGATTGCAGGTTTTAATGCCGGAGCTGATGATTATATTACCAAACCAATTAGGCCCAAAGTGCTTATAAGCAGGTTAAAGGCTTTAATCAGACGTTATGAGCAATTAAACAATCAGTCCAATAATACCAGTAATGCATTAGTATTTAATGATATAGAGATTGATGAGGAGAAGCACATGGTATATAAAAATAAAAAGCCAGTTAATATGCCGCGAAAAGAATTTAAGTTATTATTGCTTCTGACATCAAAACCATCAAGGGTTTTCACGCGTGAAGAAATTTTCAATCAGCTTTGGGGCACAGAGGTCTTTGTTGGTGACCGAACCATTGATGTATATATCAGAAAATTACGTGAAAAGATTGGTGAAAAGCATATCATAACTATAAAAGGTGTAGGTTATAAGTTTGAACCATAATAAACAACAAGGGCACCGCTTGATTATTGTCCTGTTTGCCTTTTTATCACTGCTTCTTCACGCTGCCTGTAAACAAGTGCATCATAATAAGGTTTTCCTCTTTTTTCTCCATATTCAGTGTATGATTTTGATGCCCATTCCTTGGCTTTTTCCAGATCGCCCAGAACTTCATAGGCAACAGCTATATTAAAAGCTGCACGGCGAGCCACCTTTCTTTTAGCATTTAGAGCGCGTGTCCATGATTCAATGGCTCCTTTCCAGTCGGCAACTTCCGATTTACGGACTCCAGCCCTTAAATCAATATTCTTCTTAGGCCTGTTGTAAAATTCTCTTACTACCGTATAATAACTGGGTGAAATTCTTTCTCCATATACTCTGCCGGCATAATAACTGGTCTGATTGATGGCTTCCACCTTGTTTAAAACATGGTTAACAGCATCCTGAACGGTATATCCTCCGGCATTAAAATTTATTCTCTGGGAAATCTGGTACTCATCAAGTATCTGTTTGTTCACGCCATCATATAACCGCACGCCAAAATTTATCACGGCTACACCGTTGACATTAAAACCGGCGGTTTGACCTTCGGTAACCTGCTTAACAACATTGACCGGGTTTGTAACAATAAAATCGGAATCGAATATTTCAATAGATAATACGGCATTGGCATTGTATTTTTCACATAACTGATTAACCTGTTCCCATTGCATGGGTGCAGGGAAAGATGTTTTTGTCCCCCCACCCTTTTGTCTTTCAGTAATCCGCTCAAGACGAAAAAGGTTATAATCGGCACAGACATCTGTAATGCCTTCAATAACACGTCTTACGGCCTGTTCATCCTGTTTAAACATTTCACCGGTAAGTACTTCCTCCAGTTTGTTTTTTGCTGTTTCATCAGATAATGTCCGGTCAATAATTACTATACCTGTTATGTATGATGGTAATGTTAATGCAGCAGGTTTAATAAGGCTCAGTCTCACCCAGGCCATGCTGCTCAGTATAATAAAGCAAACGACTGCTCCTGAAAGCAACACTGTTTTTCTGATAAAACAACCGGCATGCTTTCTGATTCCTGCTGACAAATGCTTAGTTTTTTTCAGTTCACTCATTTCATACCTCTTTTTTATCTAATTTACACATTATTCCTGAATATATCAAATGCGGGTCATGCTCTTTTCAATTAAAAATCCCAATTTATAAATATCAAAAAGAAAAAGAGAGGGTTCATTACTTAATAAATTCTTTATAATGAGCCTCTTAATCAATTTAAAAACACAATAATACAAACGGGTTAATCTTAATTTTTTCAGCAAGAAATAATATCTGAGTAATTTTATGGTCAATACCATTTCATTCAGGTATCCCGTTTTTGTTTGAATTAATAACCAGAGATTCTCAATGCCTTCCTCTGTTTTTGACAGATACTGATTGGCCGGTTCAATCCCAACATGAATAAGAGGATTATCAATATGAAAGACCGGAATTCCTTTTCGTTTGAGTTCAATACCAAAAAAGGTATCTTCATGTCCGTAGTTTGTAATTGATTCGTCAAACCTGATAATCTTAAATAATTCCTTTGAAATCA
>CAZBCB010000155.1:0-7106 GCA_964489905.1 uncultured Bacteroidales bacterium | reverse complement strand
TTTTATATGAAAAACCTGTTTTGGTATACTTTTTGAGTTTGCTTAATTATTTACGTTAGAACAAATAGTATGAAAGTAAAAAATTTTAAAATTAAGCTGGCTATATTAATTTTTATATTACCAGTTAGCCTTTTTCCACAGAAATCAGTATATGATCTCAGATTTTCAAATGATACAAAACTTGTATCTTTAAATTATGAGGTCAGTGAAGAGGCAATTGCAGCTGTTTATTATCCTAAATGGACGATAGTTAGTAAACAGAATAGCGATGATAATTTGCTGAAAACCGGACAGGTTGCATCATTCAGGTTAGATGAAAAAACCTATGATACTAAAATGCTTTTAAACAATTACTTGAATGATATAATCGATACTCAGGGTTTAAGAAAATATGGGAAAATTGAATTAAATGTAATTTATTTTGAGCAAAGAAAACAAGGTACTCCTTTTCTTTTATTCAATTTTATTACAATAGGTATGGGTTCGCTTATGGGAGTCCCATCTTACCGAATAACAACAAAAGTTGAATTAAGCATGTGCATTTATGATAATAATGAAAGATTGCTTTGTTGTCATTCAGGTATTGGCATTGATAAGTATTTTATAAATATTTACAAGCAAAAAAATGAACGGGAATCAAATCGTAATGCGGTTAAAAAAGCGTTGACAAAAATCAATACAAAGCTTTCAGAGGAAATAGAGTTATTAAATAAAAAATTACTTGCTTCAGATATTGCTTATTTTTCAGAATAACTGGCTGGTTCAGGGGCAATTAAAACAAACCTCGTTTACTAATGGCTTGTTATCTATAAAATCCTGAATGTTTTGCATGGTAGTCTGAGCAATATTATATAGTGCCTCGCGTGTGAAGAATCCCTGATGTGAAGTGATGATCACATTATTAAATGTCAGTAACCGGGCAAGGATATCATCGGTCAGTACCCTGTCAGAAAGATCTTCAAAGAAAAATTTACTTTCTTCTTCATATACATCCAGGCCGGCTGAGCCAATTTTACCGCTTTTAAGTGCATGAATCAGGTCAGAAGTTTTAATTAGCTTTCCCCTGCCTGTATTGATTATCATAACCCCTTTTTTCATGAGGGCAATGGTATCACGATTAATTAGATATTCGGTCTCTTTAGTCAGCGGGCAGTTAAGTGAAATGATATCGGATTGTTTGAATATTTCTTCAAGCGGCAAATAATCTATTTGAATTTCTTTTGCAAATTTTTCATCAGGATATTTATCATAAGCAATTACTTTCATATCAAACCCCTTGAGTATTTTGATCAGAGCTTTGCCAATTCTTCCGGTGCCAATGACTCCTGCTGTTTTTCCGTACATATCAAATCCAAGAAGTCCATGAAGGGAAAAGTTTGCATCGCGTGTTCTGAAGTAAGCACGGTGTATTTTTCGGTTTAATGACAACATCAGGGCAACTGTATGTTCGGCAATAGCGTTTGGTGAGTAAGCAGGTACACGTACTATTTTTATTTTACCTAATGCTGACTTGAGATCAATATTGTTAAATCCTGATGATCGCAGGGCAATAAGCTTTATTCCGAAATCGGCCAGAGTTTTCATCATTTTTTCATTAATTAAATCATTTACAAAAATGATGATGATGTTAAAACCTTTGGCCAGCACGATATTTTCAGGCGTCAGATGATATCTGAAATATGTTATGTCAAAATGATAAGTTTTGTTAATTTCGTTAAAGTATTCCTTATCATAAGGCTTGGTATCAAAGAAGGCTATTTTTGGTTTCATGGTCTTTAGATTATTGTTATAAAAATAACAATTAAAACTATTAAATGTTCAATTTGTATGGCTAAGTATTCCGTAGGATTGGTTTTAAGTGGAGGAGCGGCACGTGGATTTGCACATCTTGGTGTATTAAAAGCTCTGGAGGAAAATGGTTTAAGACCCGATATAATATCAGGTGTAAGTGCAGGAGCGATTGCCGGAGCATTTTATGCCGATGGTTATACACCTGAGGAGATACTTGAAATATATTCTGGTAAGAATTTTTTTGAATTAATAAAGATTACTATACCCAAAACCGGTTTGTTTCAGTTAACCGGTATGAAAAAAATGTTGAATAAATATCTGAGGGCTAAAAAATTTGAAGACCTGAAGATACCGCTTGTTATTACCGCAACAAACCTTACTGAAGGAAAGACAATATATTTCAGGCAGGGAATACTAATTGATGCAATACTTGCCTCATCGGCTGTACCCATTTTATTTGAAGCTGTTAAAATTAATAATGAATTGTATATTGATGGAGGGATAACCAATAATTTACCGGTTACTCCGATAATTAATGATTGCAGAAAACTTATTGGAGTTTATGTAAATCATTCTGGTCGCCTTAATTCGTTGAAAGGTTTCACACAGGTAGCAGAAAGGGCCTTTCATATTGCTATTTCAGGCGATATCGAAAAGAAAAAGCAGCTTTTTGATATTTTCATTGAACCAAAAGACATGTCGGTTTATGGTTTTTTTAATCTGAAGAAAGGTCATGAATTGTTTTGGAAAGGATATGATGCCGCAATTAAAGCACTTATGCAGAAAAAGTATATCAAGTAAATTAATTTCGCTTACAAGTATGGATAAATAAATTTATAAATTTATAGCCTGATAATCAAGAATTAATTATAATGTCTGATAATTTGTTTCTTTATAACACGCTTACACGAAAGAAAGAAGCGTTTGTTCCTGTTAATCCGCCCTATGTAGGAATGTATGTATGCGGCCCGACAGTATATAGTCATCCTCATCTGGGGCATGCTCGTCCGGCAGTAGTATTTGATGTTCTTTACCGGTATCTGATGCATCTGGGTTATAAAGTCAGGTATGTGAGGAATATCACCGATGTAGGGCATCTAGAGGATGAAGTTACTGACGAGGGGGAAGACAAAATACTAAAGAAAGCCCGACTTGAAAAACTGGAACCTATGGAGGTGGTTCAGCAATACACCAATAGTTTCCATAAAGCTATGGAAAAGCTGAATATCCTGCCGCCAAGCATTGAACCTCATGCTTCCGGGCATATTATTGAACAGATTGAGATGATTAAAACAATAATGCAAAATGGTTTTGCTTATGAGTCTAACGGTTCAGTTTATTTTGACCTGGTAAGATATAACAGCGTTTATCAATATGGTAAACTTTCAGGACGGGTGCTGGAAGATTTGTATGCTGAAACCAGAAAGCTGGAGGGACAAACTGAAAAAAAGAGTTCCTATGATTTTGCGCTTTGGAAAAAAGCTGATGCATCACATATTATGAAATGGCCTTCACCCTGGAGTGAAGGTTATCCCGGATGGCATCTTGAATGTTCAGCTATGAGCGCAAAATATCTGGGTGAAACATTTGATATTCATGGAGGAGGCATGGATCTCATGTTTCCGCACCACGAATGTGAAATTGCTCAGTCAGTTGCTGCACAAGGACATGATGCTGTACGTTACTGGATACACAATAATATGATTACAATAAACGGGCAGAAAATGGCCCGCTCTTTAGGTAATTTTATTACCCTTGATGAAATTTTTTCAGGCACAAATAAATTGCTTAAGAAAGCCTATAGTCCAATGACGGTAAGATTTTATATTTTACAGGCACATTATTCAGGTACGCTTGACTTTTCAAACAGTGCACTTGAAGCAGCAGAGCAAGGACTTGCGAGGTTATTAAAAGGCATTCAGACTTTAAATCATCTCAAAACCTCAGGAAATGAAGGTGAATATGTGAAGGCATTGAAAGATAAGGTATTTAAGGCTTTAAATGATGATCTGAATACACCAATGGCTTTATCTCATCTGTTTGAAGGTGTTCGGTTAATAAATGCGGTTAAGGATGGTCATGAAAAAATATCGTCAGATGAGAAAAAAGAACTGGAGGAATTATATAATACAGTAGTATTTAAAATATTTGGCCTTTTACCAGCCGATGATGATGATAAGAATAAATTGTCATTGGTATCAGGGTTGATTGATTTGTTGTTGCAATATCGTATAAAAGCTAAGGAAAGTAAGGATTTTGCTACTGCTGATGATATCCGCAGTAGGCTGAATGATATGGGGATTATTGTAAGAGATACGAAAGACGGTTATGAATGGGAGATACAATAATTAAAGCATTTACAGATTTCGGAAAATACTCTATTAAAAGAACTTTTCCAAATCTTTATTCCTGATGTCAACAAGAAGAAAAACAAATACTGTTATAATTGGCGGGATTCCTACAGGAGGTGATTTTCCGGTAAGGATTCAGTCTATGACAAATACATTAACATCGGATATTGATGCAACATTTGAGCAATGTTTAAGGTTAATTGATGCTGGGGCTGAATTTGTAAGAATCACCGTTCCCTCTGTTGCTGATGTGGATAATTTCAGGGAAATTAAAAACAGGCTCAGATCAAAAGGAATTAATACTCCGCTTATTGCCGATGTTCATTTTAATACTGAAATAGCATTAAAGGTTGCAGAGATAGCTGATAAAGTAAGAATTAATCCAGGAAATTTTGGTATTACCGGTAAGTTTCGTAAGGCTGTTTTTACTGATGAAGAATATACTGCCGAATATGATAAGCAGAAAGAAGTATTTATAAGCTTATTGAATATTTGTCGTAGATACAACACAGCCATACGTATTGGCATAAATCATGGTTCACTTTCTGACAGGATAGTAAGTAGGTATGGAGATACTGCAGAAGGAATGGTGGAATCGGCATTGGAGTTTTTGCGTATTTGCCGGGATGAAAATTTTTCACAGATTATTATTTCAATGAAGGCAAGTAATGCACGAATTATGATATATGCAACCCGCCTGTTGGTAGAAAAAATGATGCAGGAAAATATGTTTTTCCCTTTACATCTTGGTGTAACTGAAGCAGGAGAGGGGGAAGACGGCAGAATTAAATCGGCAGTGGGCATAGGAACCTTACTGAATGAAGGTATCGGTGATACAATTCGTGTTTCGTTAACTGAAGATCCTGAATCAGAAATCCCGGTTGCTTCAAGAATAATAGAATTCAGCAACCAGATCATTAAAAGAAAAACTGATTTAATTATAACGGATTTATTAAAGAATCCATTCAATTATAATCGTCGCTCTAATTCTGCCGTAGGAAATATTGGCGGGAATAATGTACCTATAGTTATAGCTGATTTGGATAATAATACTGCTAAGGCAAATTCTGAAAAAACCTTAATAGAAGAGTGGCAGGACAAAACACTTCCTGATTTCTTCTTTATTTCTGAATGGAATCCACATGTTTTAATGTATAAGAAAGGCCTTATTTTGCCGTTTTCCCTATGGAGAAATTATTTAAATTATAAAAATGTATATCCTCTGTATAAACCGAAAGAAATAAAAGAGATTGATCACTTACCATCAGAAATAAATTTTGTTGAAATTACAGCCGAAGATTTCTCTGAAGATGTATTGGATATGATTAAAAGCAATAATAATATTGTATTGATATTTAGTGCTTTATCAGATAATATTTATAATGAAACATTGAAATTCTTCAGTTTACTGAGTCAAAAACATATTAATATACCTGTTATTTTAAAAGGGATAATTAACGACTGGCAAAAGGAGACATATCAGATTAAAGCCTCTGTGCAATTAGGAAGTTTTTTCATTGACGGACTGGCAGACGGCATTTGGCTTGCAGGTAGCGAAGACGGGAATACTCCTGAAAAATGTTTGTCTGCTTACGCAATACTTCAGGCTGCTCGTGCCCGGATGTCGCGTACGGAATATATTGCATGTCCATCATGCGGTCGCACTCATTTTAATCTGATGGAAATTTTGGCTAAAATAAAAGCAAGGACATCGCACCTGAAAGGATTAAAAATAGGAGTGATGGGATGTATTGTAAATGGCCCGGGTGAAATGGCTGATGCTGACTATGGTTATGTAGGTTCGGGTGTCGGAAAGATAACCCTGTATAAAGGGAAAGAGATTATTAAACGCAACATTCCTGAGGAATCTGCATTAGATGAAATGATAAACCTTATGAAACAATATGGCGATTGGCGGGAACCTGAATGAAAAACCTGAAGCAATATATTACTTAAAAACAATAGACACAATTTCTCTCATTTCTATTGTCTGTTCGGCAGGTTTATCAGTAAGCGGATTAATAATCTGAACTTTTATCTGATTAAAAAGTTCATCTGCTCCGTAACATGACATAACAAGCTCGGCTTCTTCAAGTGTTGCGCGGACTCCGTTTTTTCGAACAACTGTAATGCTGCCTTTTTGATTACCTGCTGCACGCTGTGGAGGAGCAGTAAAACCTTCAAGAATAAGTTCAGCAATGTCATTGTAATTGGTAATTTCAGTAGGACTTTGATTATATTTCCCTTTAAGCGTTGTATAAGTATCTGCATAACGGTTTGATTCACAAACGAGTTTGCCGAAATGATGCATTTCAATAATCGTACCGTCTTTTAAGGTTATGGTTCCGGGAACATTTTTTTGCTGTCCGCTAACAGTGTACGAAAAAAACAGAAAAATTAAATATATAATAAAATAAGTGTTTTTCATATTTGAGTTATTTGGTTTAATTAAGAAAAGGCAAGTTAATAATTTTTTAAAATATATAAAAGAGATTAAATAATAGGAATGATCCTAACTTGATTTTTCAAATAAATCAGACAAGGTAACTGGAGCAACAAGATGATATACTTTAATTCCTAATTGAGATGCCATTTTAATGTTATCATAATTATCATCAATAAATAGTGTTTCAAAAGGATTGATATTACTGTCATGTAAAACAAATTCATAAATTTTCCGATCAGGTTTTCTCATTTTTAACTTATATGAAAAGTATACTTTTTCAAAAAGATGTTCATAACCATAAATTCCGTATTTTTTTACAATAAATTGATAATAATAATTAACATGAAGACTGTTTGTATTGCTTAGCAGGAAAAGCCTGTAAGTATCTTTAAGGTTAGTAAGCAATTGCCATCGTTCAAGGGGTAAATCACCAAGAATGCTATTCCATGCATCTGTGATTTGTTTGTCAGATACGCCTTGCTTTAGAAACCCACGCAGTTTATTAATAAAAAACGAAT
>CAZBCB010000154.1:0-7110 GCA_964489905.1 uncultured Bacteroidales bacterium | reverse complement strand
TTTTTTACATAAACCTGAATTCGTCAATTGATTTTTTCAATTGAAGAATTTTCTTTTAAAAAGTTTTTTTGCAGACAAGTATTAGTAAATCTGAATGACCTCATCGTCGTTTTTATAAGCCCCGATTAATTTTTTAATTCATGGTACTTGGATTAATTTGTTTTGCTTTAAATGGTTAATCGCAGTTAATCCTCTCCGTCTGATATAGCGATTGTGATATTTTCTGCTGTCATGTTTTGTTGATAATAATAATAATTTTATTTTTGCTGCTGTAACACGAAATTAAAAATAGTAACACTTTATTAATCAATTGAAACTTCTGATGAAAAAAAAGATTATGATAAAACAGGGATGGATGATCCTGATTGGAGTCATTGCATCAGTGCGAATGTATTCACAGGAAACCAGTGCAGACACCTTGAAGCTGGATGAAGTGGTTGTTACGGCTACCAAGTCATTACGTAATCTGAACGAAGTGCCCGCAAGGATTTCAGTTATAAAGAGCAGTCAGATAGCAGCGACACCTTTAATGCAGGTGGATGATATATTGCGTTATGTACCGGGTATCAATGTAAACCGAACAACAGGAATATACAGTCAGCGTCCGATGGTAACACTTCGTGGATTATCAGGCGACGAGCAGTCGAGGACACTTGTACTGGTTAACGGGGTTCCGGTAAACACCTCCGATGAAGGGGGCGTTAACTGGAACAGAATTAACCAATACGACATAGAAAGAATAGAAGTATTCAAAGGCCCCGGTTCATCTTTATATGGCAATAATGCTATGGGAGGCGTGATTAACCTGATAACAAGGAAACCTCTTAGTCCACAGGAAATCTATGGTGCAGTGAGTTATGGAACATTTAATACAGTAAGACAGGATTTAAATGTCCGGGTCAGAACTGATAAAGGTTACTATGGTACAGTATCACAGTATTTCATAAAAAGTGACGGGTACAATAATGTAGCCGAAGAAAAACGAACGCCTTATGATATAGCAAGATTTCTGGAAGAAGTTGGTATTTCTGCAAGAGCCGGTTTCGACAAAAGCAAATGGCTAAACTGGGAATTGCAGTACGATGTTTTCAGGGACAAGAGGGGCGAAGGATACCAGATTTATGCTCCTGAAGGATGTTACCGGAATTTTGGTACTGACCTTTTCCGGGGTAATCTTAAAGGAGGTGATGATAAAACACATTATGATTTGAATCTTTATTACCAGTTGGAACATTATTATGATATTAATGAGAGATTAAGAGGAACCAGTTATTCACGTTATGATGTGAATTCATTCAGAAAGGATATGGGTGCTTTACTTAACATAAACAGGGAATTATTTAAAAACAATACTATTACTGCGGGTTTTGAATTAAAAAGAGGAAGTATTGAAGGAGGCGATTATTACCAGACTCCGCGACGGATAAACGATAGCACTCAGGTTTATGACACCGTTTATAATGCCGGAAAAATAAGTACTTTTGCCGGTTATGTTCAGGATGAATATGCTTTTCTTGATAATAAAATCAGGCTGATTGCCGGTTTACGCTTCGACCGGGTTACCTTTTCCGATGGTGATTATAAATCAACCGACCCCTGGAAAACAATCCCTGAATTAAAAGACCACACATGGTCAGAACTTTCCCCACGTTTTGGCCTGCGTTTTAATTTCATTAAAGAAGTAAGTGTGTATCTTTCTTATTCTCATGGTTTCAGGGCATCAATCCTCGATGACCTTACCCGTACGGGCTGGATGTGGGTTGGCCCCAAATATGCCAATCCTGAACTGGGCCCTGAGTCACTGAATAACTATGAAATCGGGGTGGATGTTGTTCCGGTAAATAAGTTAAAAATAACCGCATCGGGCTATTGGGCAGCTGGCAATGACTTTCTGTATTATGTATCAACAGGTGACAGTTTATACGGGCGTCCGATATATATCAGGAAAAATGTAACCAATGTCAGTATTAAAGGTATAGAAGCAGAAATAATGTATGAAGTTATCTATGGGCTTAATTTTATAGCAAACTATACATTCTGTGACGCTAAAATTGATAAATTTGCTGAAAGGACTGATCTGGAAAACAAATATTTAAAATATTCACCGAAACATGCTGCGTCGGCTTCCTTGTTCTGGAATAATAAAATTGTGAATGCTGGCATCAGAGGTTTTTATAAAAGTGAACAGTTTAGCGATGATGCCAATAATGCTAAGATTGACTCATATTTTACCGTAGATCTGATGCTTTCAAAACAGATTATGCACCACTACATGATTTCGCTGGATATTCAGGATTTATTTGATAACCAGCATATGGAAACAGGGGATTATATTTCACCCGGACGGATTATAAATGGACGCATTGCATTTAAATTCTGAAATATTGCAACTGAAAATAAAAAATTTTCTGATACTATTTGTATTACTAGGTTTAGTAATAGGATGCAGCAATCCGTCCTCCTCAGGAAAGGACGGATGGGTTGCTGTTAAAGATATGCTGGGGAGGGAGGTTTATGTACCTACTCAGGTAAAACGTGTTGTTGGCGTTCGTGCAGGGGCATTAAGGTTATTAGTGTATATGGATGTTACCGGTAAAATAGCCGGTGTCGAACAGAATGAAAAACAGCGCAGGACGCCCTATATGATAGCTCATCCCGAATTGGCTTTATTGCCTTCCATAGGCCCTTCAATGGGTGGTGATGCCGAATTGATTGTAAAATCAAAGCCAGATGTGATTTTTATAACTTACACAACAAAAGGTGATGCCGATGCACTGCAACAAAAAACAGGTATACCTGTAATTGCTCTTGAATGCCCTGAATTTGGCACTGCAAGGGATACCCTGTTTGCTTCTCTTGAACTGATTGGTAAAATCATGAATAAAAAAGCCAGGGCTGATTCATTAATTCATTATATCCGAAGCACTATTGATGATATGAATCGTCGTACAACCGGGATACCGGATACCGAAAAACCGTCTGTTTATATAGGAGGTGTGCCATATTCCGGGGCACATGGCATTAATTCAACACAACCCTTTTATCCGCCTTTCATGTTTGTAAATGCCCTGAATGTTGCGTCAGCAACAGACAAAAGGCTTATTTCGCATGTAAAGGGAACATACATTGACATTGAACAACTTATTCTCTGGAATCCTGATATACTTTTTATTGATGAGTCGGGATTAAACCTTGTTAAAAATGATCTGAAAAAGTTAAATACCTTATTTACGGCACTGAAAGCAATAAAGGAAGATAAAATCTACACTTTGCTGCCATACAATAACTATGCTACCAATTACGAACTGGTTCTGGCCAATTCATGGTTTACAGGTAAGGTTATTTATCCTGAAAGATTCAGGGATATTGAAACCAAAAATAAAACAGGTGAAATATTGCAGATGTTTTTAGGCAGAAATATTTACGATGAATTGTTTTCATCTTCGGCAGCATTCCAGAACATCAAAAAAAATGAGATCTGATGCCTGAAAGAATAGTCCGGCAATATAAAAAATATCAGAGACACAGAATTTATTTTATGGTCATTGTTTTTATATTGTTGCTGCTTATCACCGTTGTTTCTGTTATATCAGGTTCTGCCGATGTTGGCCTCAGACATATTATTGAGCTCTTTACCGGAAAAGAATCGGTTTTTGTAAGCCAGGTAATTCTTAAAATAAGAATGCCACGCATTATTGGAGCAATGTTGGCAGGGACGGCATTAGCCGTTTCGGGCGCTGTTGTTCAGAGTTTGTTAAGAAATCCTCTGGCTTCACCATTTACACTGGGCATTTCAGGAGCTTCGGCATTTGGAGCGGCATTCGCTATTATTGTCCTTGGGGCAGGAAGCAATTACACCGGATCAAACGATGCAGCTGTCATCAGCAATCCTTATCTTGTAACAATATCAGCCTTTCTCTGGAGTCTTGTAAGTGTAGCCGTCATCCTTTTATTATCCGGATATAAGGGGTCAACACCCGAAATAATTATTCTGTCAGGAATTATAATGTCTTCACTATTTGGGGCCGGTATTTCTGCTTTGCAGTATTTTTCGGATAATGTGCAGCTGGCTTCTGTAATATTCTGGACTTTTGGCGATTTGGGGAGAGCAACATGGACTAACTGCCTTATTATTTTCATCGTTCTTTTGCCTGTAATTATTTACTTTATTTACAACAGCTGGAATTATAAAACCCTGCATTCCGGAGATGAATATGCAAAGAGCATGGGGGTTAATGTTCCTAAAGTACGATTGACAGGAATGGTTCTGGCCTCTCTTGTCACAGCTGTTACCGTTTCTTTTTACGGAGTAATTGCTTTTGTGGGTCTGGCAGTACCACATATTGTGCGCAGAATTATCGGTGGCGACGAGCAATTTCTGATACCTGCCTCATCACTATGTGGCGCGACATTTTTATTATTATCCGATACTTTGTCACGAACCATTATTTCACCGGTCATTCTTCCGGTAGGTATTTTAACATCTTTTATCGGTGCACCCCTGTTTTTGTTTTTATTGATAAAAGGAATGGGAAAAACATACTGGTCATAAGAGGGACAAATAAACATGAAAATTATTATTCACGATATAGAATTCAGTTATAACGGCATTCCTGTTCTTAAAAATGTAAATAACAGGTTTGAAAAGGGTGATTTTGTTGCCCTGGTAGGGCCAAATGGTTCGGGGAAAAGCACCCTTATTAAATGCCTGAACGGGATATTAAAAGTGCAGAAAGGAGCCGTCTTAATTGATAATAAAGTAATAAATTTATTCACATCCAATGATTTAGCCCGAAAAATTGCCTATGTCCCACAAAGTGAAAATAAAAATACGGTGCTCACTGTATTTGATACTGTATTGCTTGGAAGAAAGCCCTTCATAAACTGGAAACCAGCCAGGCGTGATCTTGATAAAACAGCTGAAATTATTAAAATGCTTCATCTTGAGCATGTAGCCATGAAAGACTTCAACAAACTGAGCGGTGGGCAACAACAAACTGTTCTTATAGCCCGTGCTCTGGCTCAGGAACCTGAGATTTTACTGCTCGATGAACCTACTGCCAATCTTGATATTAAACACCAGATTGAAGTGCTTGAAATTCTGAAAAGCTTATCAGAAAAAGGTATTACAATTATTATTGCATTGCATGATATAAATACCGCCGTTCGTTATGCATCGAAAATAATGATGCTTAAAGAAGGAAAAGTGTT
The DNA here is from genome assembly GCA_964489905.1 of uncultured Bacteroidales bacterium. Classification (GTDB taxonomy): domain Bacteria; phylum Bacteroidota; class Bacteroidia; order Bacteroidales; family UBA10428; genus UBA5072. Next base: position 1,899 of record CAZBCB010000154.1, on the reverse strand, counting down.
TGCCTGTGGCGGCAGGGAAACAATCACAGAACAAAATATTGAAAGACTATACGATATCAAAGTAAAAATAATAAAAGACGGTAACCATTTTTTTATTGTTCCCGACGGAATTTAAACTCATCATTATCTGAAAATAATGGAAACATTAATGATTAAACCGGTTGGTTATGTTTGCAACGAATTTAATGATCCTGCTGATCATCATAAAATTAAAGAGAAACCAAGCACAATTATAATTCATGATGATTTCCTTGAAGCACTGCTAAATATTAAGGAATGTGACTACCTTGATGTCATATTCTGGTTTCATAAATCGGAAGGCTATGTACTTTCAGGCAAAATTCCTTCAGGCAGAGAAAGAGGGGTATTTGCCTCCCGCAGTCCCCGAAGACCAAATCCGATAGGGATAACGACAGTAAAACTTATTGAATGCAAAAAAAATATACTTATTGTTGAAGGACTTGATGCTATTAATAATACACCGGTAATTGATATAAAGTGCTGTGATACATCAATGTTTGCTTCAGAAGCTGAATCCAATCCCGTGCACAATTCTATTCTTAAATCAGATCCACGCATTGAAATAAGAAATAATATAACTGAAGGAAAAACAGAAGTACTTCTTTTAAAGGCAGGGCAATTGCATGGCCATTTTTGTCCGGGTCTTGCCATGGGGGTTATGGCTGCTGTGCATGCTATGAAAGAAATACGGACTGATTCTGATGGTATGGAAGACCTCCTGGCCATCACCGAAACCAATAATTGTTTTTCAGACGGTGTACAATTTGTTACAGGGTGCTCATTCGGTAATAATGCATTAATTTTTAAAGATGTTGGAAAAACAGCTTTCACACTTACAAAAAGAGATGGTAAAGGGATCAGAATCTGTTCACGGCATGAATCACGTGAAATAATTGAGAAATCATTCCCTGATTTTCAGAAATATTATCAGTTGGTTGTCGTAAATCAAAATCATGATCCCGACCTTGTGGCAGCGTATAAGAGAATTGCGTTACAACGAGCTTTTGGCACTTTATCCATCCCTTTTAACAAATTATTTACAGTAAGTCATGTCCAGGCAAAAATTCCCCGATATGCCCCAATTTATGAAAGTGTGATTTGCCCGGCTTGTGGCGAAAGCGTAATGGCTTCAAGAGTTGTAAACAGGCAGTCTGGCTCACTCTGTCCCGATTGTGCTCAGGTAAATATCAACTACTTAAACGGTAATGGTATTAATTGTCTGGTAAATCCTTAAATCAATAACCCAAGTAGGATGAATTTGTTAATTCATCTTACTTGGGTTTAAACGCTTTCATTGTTTACGAGTTGTAATTTTCACTACTTTCAAACTATTTGCAGAAGAGCTGTTGCCATATAGGATTTCATACTCTCCTTCCTGCACAATCATTTTATCAGATGCATTGGCATAAAACTCAAATGCCTTATATGGTAATGTTATATGGGCATTGATTGTTTTTCCGGCAGGAACACCAACCCGTTGAAAACCTCTCAGCGTTTTAATTGGTCCGCTGTTATCATTTACTTTACGAATATATACCTGGATAATTTCAGTACCATCGTACTTGCCGATGTTGCTTACAGGTATCGTCAGTTCAATTGATTCATCCGGTTTTATTGAGGTTTTATTCAATTTAGCTTGTCCAATTTCAAACATAGTATAGCTTAATCCATAACCAAACGGGAAGAGTGCATCCTCAAAAAACCTATATGTTCGGCCTTTCATAGAATAGTTTTCAAAATCGGGTAACTGGTCAGAATTTTTATAAAATGTTACTGGCAATTTGCCTGAAGGATTGTAATCGCCGAATAATACATCAGCAACCGCCTGTCCGCCCGATTCACCGGCATACCATGCCTGAACAATAGCATCACAAGATT
>CAZBCB010000153.1:0-7140 GCA_964489905.1 uncultured Bacteroidales bacterium | reverse complement strand
TAAATTAAATGCTCCTTCATATTAATCTTTATTGGTATCAAAAAAGTATACCTAAAAAACATGATATAGCATACAATCATCACCATTATATGAAATTTTTAAATATTAACTAAGTTGATAGTTAATTAAAGATATTTTATTTATTCGAATTTAAGGGTCAAAAAATTTATCATTAGTTAGGAGGAACTGATCCATCCTGAATCCGTCTTCGCGCATGGAAAACATAATAGTATGGAGGCCGGCCTCTTGAATATCGAGGAAAATTTTGTGCGGTTCACCGCAATGATTGGTATCAGTACGCTGTTTGCTGGCCCAGGTCCATTTTCCTTTTCCTTCGCACCATTGCATTCTTTTCCCTGATTCCGGCCAGGTTCCGTCTATTCCTAAATGAATTCCGTTATCTTCGGTCCCGGTTGAATAACATCTCACCCATACGTAGTACCTTCCTGGTTTTTTGATTTTAACCTCATAATAGATAACAGCAATTTCACCAGGATTATTGGAGAAATTTTCGCCATGCAGCAATTTATCAGAATGCACTACTCTAGTGTCTGGTAAACACTGAATATAAGTTTTTTTAGAAGCGTTTTCGGCAATGCTATCAGTGTGGTCAGCAGATTTAATAGTAACCCATGATCTGATTTCATTTTTCTCCTGAAATTTGTAATCTTCAGCTTCAATAATAATCGGATTATCATCTTCATTAGCCAAAGAAATAGCGAAAGCTGCAAGCAGTATAAATCCTGTGTTCATACGATCAATCATTTTAAAACACTTATTATCATATTTGTGGCAGCTGATTCGTAAACTGCCTCCTGAACTGCAAGACTTCTCAGATAGTCTTCTCCGCCGGTTTCAAATTCATTTCCTGTCAACAGGCAATCTATAAAATGACGTTGAAGAAAATAAACGCAATCACCGGCGAAATCGATATTATTGTGAACATACCTATGCTCCTCTTCCTTTTTTCCAAGTTTTTGTATTGTAATTTTTCCGTTATTGTACAGCCGTATGGTTCCTTCAGATACTTCAATAATCATTTCTCCAACAGTATATCTTGGGTTTTTATAATTTGGTTCATTATAGCGGTTTGCATCCCATACAGCCAGACTTCCGTCCATAAATTCAAAAAGTACAACTGCAAAGTCTTCACCTTTTATTACAGGATTAAGTTTTTTTAATTTCGCATGAACTGATTTTATTTCTCCTTTAAGAAAACGAAAAGTATCAATAAAATGGATACCATTTTCAAATATCAATAATCGTGGATACTCCCTGAAATAGGGTTGGCGCGGAATGTAAGCATTTTCACCCCAGCCATCTCCCATTCGTGATCGGAAGTACATATAATGAACGCTTCCAATTATTTCACTTGATATTAGGGATTTTATTTCCCGGTACCAGGGCTGAAACCGCCAATTTTCATGAACCATAAATCTTACCCTCTTCTGATTGCAATATTCTACTATTCTCTGGGCTTCATTAAATGTTGGAGCCAGTGGTTTCTGGCAAACGATATGAATTTTTCTGTCCGCAGCTTCTTTACAAATTTCAAGATGAGTTGAAGGGGGAGTAATAATATCAACGAAATCCGGGTGTTCCTGATCCATCATATTGCGATAGTCAGAATAATGCCTGGGTATTCCGTTTTCTTCCATTATGGGTAATGCTTTTCCCTTATCTCTGTTACAAAGGGCAGTGATTTTGACTTCGGGTATACGTTTCCAGGCACGATACTGAAAGGGGGCGAAGTATCCGGCACCAATACCAACACCAGTGTATTGCATAAGTTATTTCTTTTTGAAATGTTATTATTTAAATTGTGTACATAACTACAACTCCTTTGTGGCGTCCATTTTTAGCCAGAAAAGTATTGATAACATTGACAGAGCTGCGCCAATATAAAAAAATGGCACTACCGAACCAGTCCATTCCCGGAGGTAAGGAAAAGCCAATGCAGTGACAAATGACCCCAAATTTCCTGCCATATTCATTGTACCTGAGACAGTACCTGCATTGCTTTTCCCGATATCTATACAGAATGACCAGGAAGGGCTTAATGTCATATCAGCACCAAAAATGGCGAGTGAAATAAAAAATACCGACCTGTTTATATCATTCTGATATACACTAAATATAAGTCCGATAATGACGAGCGTAAAGCCGATAATTGCTGGTATTTTCCGACTTAGGTTCCATTTTCCTTTCCTGAAAATATAATCAACCATAAATCCCGAGACCCAATTTCCCATAGCTCCCATTAAGAGAGGGATTGAAGAATATACACCAGCCTCAAAAAGTTCCAGATTATATTTAGTTTTTAAATGAGGCAGCAGCCAGGTGAGGCAGAAGAAAAAGGTAAAGTTACTGCCGAAATACTGTCCCATTGCATACCACATTCCTGGCGAGCGAAACAGGCGCGAAGCTGATAGCGGTTCTTTTTCTCCTGGATTTTGCTGTTGACGGGTTTTGATTATAAAATCTTTTTCTTTTTCAGGAATGTTTTTGCACGCTTCAGGCATGTCCCTAAAAAAAATATACCACAGTACTGCCCAGGTTAAAACAACAGAACCTTGTAACAGAAAACTGTTTCGCCAACCTACCTTTTGGATCAACAATGCTATCAATGGCAAGGCAAATGCTGCACCGAGCCTTGAACCAGAAAAATTTATCCCTTGCACGATGCCTCTTTCCTTCAGTGGTATCCAGTTGTAAAAAGCTCTGGCGATTCCAGGAAAGGCCCCGGCTTCACCTGCTCCAAAGAGAAATCTTATTATCAGAAGGGAAATAAAGTTCCATGCGGCCCCTGTAAGAGAAGTAAATACTGACCATGTTGCAACAATTGCTGCTAGCATCTTCCTTGGACCAAATTTGTCAATAAATATTCCTGCTGGGGTTTGTGCAAGGGAATATCCAAGAGCAAAAATGGATAGGATCCATCCCATCTGCGAATCAGACAATTTTAATGAGTTTGCAATGGGTTCTTTTGCAACAGATATACAAGCCCTGTCAATATAAAGAAGTATAGTCAGAACAAACGTAGCACCTACAAGTATGTAGCGGCGCGGAAACATCTTATTTTTGAATTTAAATTTCTGTTTGTTTCATTATTTCATTTATCATGGAATCAAAATTTCCGTTCGATCAAATCAGTTTTAGAATTTGCAATAGGGTTCTGGCAAAAAGAATTCACAACATCCGGTTTCATTCCTTCTTAGAATTTTGTTTGCAGAGATTTATTCTAAAGCAATAACCCTGCATGGCGAGCCGTCACAACCTTTAATTTTTAGCGGCAGAGCTATCAGTTTTATTTTATTCTTCTTTATAAGATTCAGATTAGTAAGCCCTTCAATTATAACTATTCCTGCTCCAAGCAAAATTTCATGTATTTCCTGTAGCTCAGCAATATTATTCACATCAGCAATAGACGGGGGCTCCACACCGATGAGTTTAACTTTCCTCTTTACCAACCACTCAGCTAGTTCTTTACTCATTCGTGGAAGGGCATTCCGGTAAATAACTTCATTGTCTATATATTTACTCCATCCTGTTCTAAATATAATGCCATCACCTGATTCAATTTTTTCCCTTATTGAGGAAATCCAATCGGTAGTAATAAGGGCACCGGGGGTAATAAATTGCAAATCTGCGACATAACAATCTACAATCAGATTTTCCGGAGGAATTGAATCTATCCCCCCACTGCCCTCAATAAAATGGGATGGTGCATCCATATGTGTGCCTACATGCGAATACATGTGCAGGATTGAAGCGTTCCATCCGTCAGTTTTTAATTTCATTGCCGGTTCAGAAGCAAATTTTCTGGAACCAGGAACCAGGGTCTGGGTAAGGTCAATAACTTTCATTACAGGTTCTTAATTACAGATTTTGCCACCTCAATAGTTGAATATGAGCCCCCGAGGTCAGCAGTCATTATACCATCACTGGTTGATTTTTCCATTGCTTTTATGATTAATGAAGCAGGTTCATGTTCTCCTAAATGCTCTAACATCATTGCAACTGACCATATAGTGCCATAGGGATTTGCTATTCCTTTACCTGCAATATCGGGAGCTGATCCATGGATTGGTTCAAACATGGAAGGAAATTTATTTTCAGGATTAATATTCCCACTGCCACCTAGTCCAAGACTTCCCATAATGGCTCCGCCAAGGTCACTTAAAATATCTCCGAAAAGATTTGTTGTTAGAACAACATCAAATCGTTCAGGATGGAGTACAAAATTTGCTGAACAGTTGTCAATGTACATAAAAGAATGCTCAACATCGGGGTATTCCTTTGCAACTTCCCGTATCACCCTATCCCAGTATGTCAGACTATTAATTAAAGTATTTGACTTTGTAATAGATGTCACTTTTTTTCTTCGTTTTCTGGCAAGCTTGAAAGAATAATGTGCTATTCTTTCAATACCTTTTCTTGTGAAAATACTTACATCAACGCCCATTCCATTTTCTGAGTCAGGTTGATACTGGCTTCCTACCTGAACAAATTCTCCCTCATTGTTTTCTCTGATTATGATAAAATCAATATTTTCTTTTGTTTTCAATGGACCGTTTACACCTGGCCATGTTCTTACAGGACGGAAATTTACATACTGCTGAAAACCGTTTCTGACCCGAAAAGTATAGTCTTTAGCGGGCAGAGTATCATCAACATCAGGTAAACCTACTGCTCCAAAAAGAATAGCATCGTATTGCAGAAGTATTTCTAGACCATTTTTGGGCATAAATTCACCCGTCTTCTTGTAAAAACCTGCGCCCCATTCGAACCAGGCAAGTTCAACGTTAAAATACTTTTTTGAAACTGCATGAAGAACTTCTATAGCAGCTGGAACAATTTCATTTCCAATACCATCTCCGGGAACTACAGCAATTTTGTACTTATTCATAGGTTAAATCTTTTATTAATTTAAACTCGTGAATCTTACCAAAAAACATTCTTAAGATTAGTTATTGATAATAAAGCATAAAATGCAAGTTGATTAATCCATTCATTTATTAATTTACGCCATCATATTATTAATTCTGTAATAAAAGAAATTATCAAAATCGTTTAGTCTGCATATTACCTTTCTTTATGCCTAATAAGTAAAATCCAGTCTGTCGAACTGTTTGGAACTTTAAAATTTCTTCCAACCTTACCCTTAATAATACCTTTATTAATTAGATCGCTAAGTCCTTCACCCGTTTTAGGATTAAACCAGCCGAATTCAAAAATTCCTGAGGGAAGATCCAGAATACACTTTTCTCCAGGTTTAACCTGAACCACAGCAATAAAAGAACTGTCCTCCTTTTTGCTGGCGAGAGCCCAATTCCCAGTATGAGAAATATTATCAGCAGGGCGCATAGTCCAGAATGGAATGCCATAACTGTTAATAAAATCAAGGGCAAGCTTTGACTGCCTCCACATATCTTCCCTGCTGCGCCAGTTTTGGCAAGTTAAGTCAGAATTTTCATGTGCATATCCGAAATACCATTCTACACCCCAGCCTCCGGCTAATATGTTACCCCATAAGGCATAAATGCGGGCATTATTATGATCAGGATCCTCATTGTCAGGTATTAATGCATGTTCAGCATCGCCCGGCTCATCACATGCAACAGCCCATGGAATGCCGTGCCTTTCAGAGTTCTGATATAAGTTAAGCGTTAATTCATGAACCTCAGAAAAATCGCGTTTGTTAGTTTGCAATGAGACCCCCGTAAGATTTGATAAGTTGCCCCAGAGATCATCGAACCATTGACCATTGTGAATAACTCTATGATGCTGGTATGGATCATGCTCATAAAAGTATTTAATCATTGCAACACGTTGTTCAGTAGTTTGTCCTTTTATTTTTCCCCAACTACCATTTTCTTCACCAAGGTTCCAGTTTAAAGCAAGATGATGTCCAAAACGAGCTATAAGTTCACGATAATAAAGTATTCTCTCTAACCCAAGTTGCCCTTTATCAAGTAATTTCTGATTCTCTGCCTCCTGCGTTTTAAAATGAAGAAAAATCCCATTTTTTTGGGCATGTTCAAACACAATTTCCCACTGATCAAGTTTTGATACATCCATTCTCAGGCGCTCATCATAATGAATATATGGAAAAACATTCTGATCGTCTCCGTTTATGTTCATTGTAAGGAACGACATGGCATTTAAACCCTTTGAAGCCAGATAGTTCACAGCGCCAATTAGGCCTTTTCCCTTCCCGTCCTTCCAGTATGGATCTCCTTCTTTCCAATCAATAATATGTGGCTCCCATGTTTTTACTAATTCGTCTTTATGCCCATCATATTTAAAATCCCCATCAAAGTCAGCATATGCAAGTAAATTTTCAGGTGCATCAACACCTACTTTCAGAAAATATTCCCCATTACCTGCAAATTGTAAATAATGGTTCCCCACATACTGTAACCGTCCTTTAGAACGGAAATCTCTTCCTGTTTTGTCACTCTCCTCTATGTAGAAATTTCCAGTTAAACTGTCCATGTAACCGGCTGATTCGCCCGCTTTTATATCGTCTGTTAGTATAATATTCTCGCCTTTCCTAAATGATACCTGGAAAGACCAAACGCCAGTTTCGTCGGGAGCAAAATGAACGCGCCACTTATTGCCTCTTTCAGCACTAGTATTAGCTGCATTACCATCTGCAGCGAAGTACCCTGGAATCCTGTATGTTTTACCTGAATTTTCATTTGTAAATATAACATCTAACCGGAAATTTGTAAAAGGATTAAAGGCATCGGTTTCTGATACTTCGGGGCCATCGAATGTTAACGTCACTTTATGCCAGCGTTTCAATTCACCAGAAATTTGTACATAAGACGGATTTCCATAATGACTATCAATTAATACAAGAAAAAATGTTACTAAAATAATTATCCTTTTCATGACATTACTCTTTTTTTGATATGTAATTATGTTGAAAAATTTGAACAATTGATGATTCATAACATAGATTTATAAAAATACATGCCGATTAACCAAAACCAGGAGGAACATTACCAAAAGGATGGTAGAGATTTTTATTTTTAATAAACGAATAAATTACATACATATAGTTCACCACTTATTTCCAGCTTAGATTTTCGAAATTAAGATAATCATACTAAATCATTATTTGGAATCATA
>CAZBCB010000152.1:0-7156 GCA_964489905.1 uncultured Bacteroidales bacterium | reverse complement strand
TATTAAATAAGTTGTCAGACACTTTTAAAATAAAATAAGTTGTCAGACACTTTTAAAGTGTCTGACAACTTACATGTTTTTAAATATTTTTTGCAACTTAAATTTCTTATAAAGCTTATTCAGCAACGATTTTAAAAGGATACCGTTTTTGCTGGTTTTTACAGGTAATGGATAAATATCCGATAAGGATTCCGCTTTGTTTTCCTTTATACCAATTTATATAATTAATACCTGCTTTCATATTCCCCTTATCAACTGTTTGTATGTGTCTGCCTTCAAGGGAATATATTTCCATTACAACATGTGCATTTTCAAAAAGATTAAACCTGATAGTAGCATTAGTTGTCACAGGAACAGGAAATACATCTATATCAGTAACCAGTTCAACTGTTTTAATGCTGTTTTGAACAACCGGAATATATAATTCTATGCCATTCCCGGTGCCTAAGTTACGTGAATACTGTTTGTCTGCTGCGTTATTCCAGTGCTCATGAGTGCCAAGGCTTGTAAGTATGCTGCCATCGTTTTCGGGGTCATATTGAATACCATTTGGCCAGTTTGCAGGGTCAGCTGCCTGGTGAAGATAATCATCAGTTCCTTCAAAACGAGAAAAAGGGCCTTTGTTTTCAGTAGCAGGAGCTCCTTCAGTAGGATGATTTTCATCAAATTCTTCATAAAGAAAATCATATCCGACCGATTCAATCGCTACTGGATCTTGCGAAAGAAACAACGAAGATGGCCAGTCGTTATTAAAAGGTGCCATACGCCATTTAATTGGTGGATGTCCCCAGTTTGTTGAACCCCACAATCCGTCAACGAGATATAGAATTGTTTTGCCGCCCAGATCTTTATGTCCCATGATATCAACAAAGCATCTATATACACCATAGTTACCATTACTTACAGTTCCTGAAGCGTCGGGGCAAGGCAGAGAAGGATGCAAATGCCAGGCACCACCCGTAAAGGCACCAATTGACCCAAAATGATTCTTACAACCGAGCGATATACCTGCCCTGTGATGTTTCTTAAGAACAGGAATATTAATCAAATAAGCAGCATCAATATATTCCTGAGGAATAGGGTCCTCAAAACTATTATCTGCTGCAAAAAGAACAGCAGAAGCCGATTGCGTGGCAGGAATACGACCAATTCCTGTTCCCCAGTAATTTACATTAGGAAATGCACTATGGCATTTATTATATGTTACGTCATTCATCGGACAGTTTGGATCGCCGATATAAATATTGTTCTGGGCAACGCCTGCCATGTTAATGAGTTGATCAAGTATTGCAAGGCAAATTTGCGGTGAGGTATTGATGTTTTTATCCGGACTGCTGTTATAAATGCCATTAAGATTAATCTTTACAGCAATTTTCTCACCTTTCTGATAACCGACATTTCCTTTCCCATGAAGCCTGTTATAATAATGAAATAATGAATCCCATGCTGCTGAATCAGAGATAGCTCCTGTAAGATGCTTCAAACCGGTTGACATCATGTTATTCACCACACTCTGACTGGTATTTTTGTCCATATACCAGTAATCATTAAAATCATTGGTACAAGACTGGTTTGTGGCATCTTTATTATGAATCCATACTACCCTGCCTGGGAAAATACCCTGAGCTGTTCCTATTGGATCATTTGCCGTCTGATAGCCTTGCAAAGGCATTGATAGCACTGTTTCACGGGTGTTGACAAGTGCAATAATACCTGAGATTATTGCAAGCAAAATCAATCCTCCGGCAAAAAGATATTTTGACTGATAAATAAATTTACGAACCTTTTTAAAGAAAAATGCAATGCCTGTTATTCCGAAAATATATAAAATAAAAGAGGATGCTACAGGAACAGTGGCTTTCATACATGGATAATGAATCCGGCTGGGTTTGGGTATTAATCGTGTCAATATCCATATAATGGAGGCTATTCCTATAATAAAATACCCTATGCGCGAAGACCTGCCAATCTTCATTAAAAATTCCCATTTTCCCCGAAAGCCTGAAAAATGAATATGCTCCTTTGTTTTCATGATACGTTTATCTTTTTAAATCACAGGTTATAAACTTATTGTATGATTATCTTAATCTTCCGGATGAAAGTTTCACCTTTAATCTGAATAAAATACACACCGGGCGAGAACTTTAGCCTGTCTGATACCGGAATCTGAACTGAAAAATCTTTATCTGTATATAAATCATAAGGTATTTCAACAAGCTGCCCGTTAATCCTGAATATGCTGATTTTCACATTTTGCGATGCTGGCAGGATACCCTGGAGATTTATAATGTTACTTGCAGGATTAGGGAAAACATATAATAAGAGATTTTCACTGTATGAATCAATAATGGAACTTGATTGTACTGTGAAACTCCAGATTTCAGACCACGGACCGGTTTTTTCATTCTGCGTTGCTGCAACTCTCCAGTAGTATTGTCTATCGTTAGCAAGTCCTGTAACTGAAGAAGAATTGGTTAATATATTTTCAATAGTCTTCCACGGACTGGTAAACAAATCAATGGTATCAATCTGTAAAATATAACCGGTAGCTCCGGATACGGCTGACCAGTTAAATATAACAGCAGGCGATACTCCGGTGGCATCATCCTCGGGATTAACCAATACAGGTGCTTTCAGTACTATCAGTCCGGGTATGTCGCTAAACCATTCAATACCCTGAGGGGTGGCTATCCAGACATTACCCTGCATATCAGAGGTTATATGGTTAATAACATTGCTGATTAATCCTTCGCTTTCTGTATAATAATACCAGTCCTGTCCTGTAAACACTGATAATCCCCGGGCTGTACCAAGCCATACGTTATCATTTTCAGGATGTATGAAAACAGCTCTAACGTCGTTATCCAGCAATCCTGAATCAGTTTTATAAGTCACCCAGTCCTCTTTAGCTAAATTTGATGTGTGCTTGATGGCGCCATTATCTGTAGCATACCATTGCAATTCATCTTTAACAGCAACAGCCCTGACATTATCAGAACTGATCTTTGACCAGGGCAATCCGTAGGCCGAAGCACCGGTAAAACCATCAACCATATGGTATTTGTACCTTGCCACACCTTTACCCGATGTAGAGATAAATGCCTGAGAATCAGGGTTAAAGGCAGCAATATCAGTTACCGGATAATCAGCAAATTTTTGTAGATTATGGTCAACATCAGTAAAAACATATACCGTATCCCATTTATTGCCTTTGAATACTGAAAGGCCGGTGTCAGTGGCAATCCATCTGTTATGATTGATATCAACAGCTACTTTTGACGGGTTATTTCTTATAATTCCCGAATTACCTGTATGATAGGTAGTTGCAGATGTAATACCGTCAACATTGTATGATGCAACGGTCAGTCCGCTGTCGGTAGTCATCCAGAGCTCAGTCCCGTATGCTGTGCGTTCATAAGCAATATCTTTAATGTTGCTATTTAGCAAAACAACATCACCATTGGCTAAAGTATCATCCTTCGCAAAAACTGTCCAGGTAGTATCATCAAACCTTGCGAGGCCTTTGTCTGTACCAATCCATTTTACGTTGGCAGAATCAACATAAATGACATTTACATTATTGCCGGGCAGGCCACTGTTTTCGGTGGTTATAATATTATTTCCGGTAATAATATTATCATTGGTAACCAAAAGTAATTCAATACCATCACCTGTCTGTAGGTTACGTGAATATTGCTTGCTAACAGGATTGTTCCAGTGTTCATAAACACCAAGGCTTTGTAATGGAGTGCCGTCGCCTTCGGGATCATAAGTAATATCTGCAGGCCAGTATGCAGGGTCGGCTGCCTGATATAAAAAATCATCTACTCCTGAAATATAGGGATATTTCTGGTCAGATGGCTTGTTCTTATATTCTTCAAGCAAAAAATCAAATCCGACTGATTCAATAGCAACAGGGTCTTGTGACAGGAACAAAGACGATGGAAAATCATTATTAAAAGGTGCCATCTGCCATTTTTCAACAATTCCTTCCCAGTTGCGGCCGGCCCAGATAGCATCCATAAGATAAAGCAATGTTTTACCGCCTAATTGTTCATGTCCCATATAATCCACCAGATGCCGGTATTTACCATATCCCTGGTTGTTTGCAGGCAGGGAATAATGCATAAACATGGCTGATTGATTATTTGCAGTTGTACCATCCTCGATGATTGAACCCTGATGGTTTTTGGCAGCCATAGTGATACCCCCTTCATTATGTGTTTTCAGGCAGGGCATATTAATAAAATAAGCTGCATTAACATATTGCTGGGGAAGCCTTGAATGATTTATCTTGTCGCTGAACTTCAGCAGAGCCTGTGAAGTGAGGGTTGTCTGTTCACGGCCATTGTATCCGTTGCCATCCATGTAATGAACATCGGGGAACTGAGGATGAAGCATGTTCCAGTAAACATTGTGAAATCTTCTGAACGGATCGCCCAGATATATGTCAGTCTGAGCCACTCCCACCACATTAACAAGATGTTTCAGCAATGCCAGACATAACTGAGGCGTGGCATCCATGTGATCAAGCCATGTGACTTTTTCAGTTTGATTACTCCAATTGCCACAACATGATGTTGTCAGGTTAATTTTAATAAATATTTTTTCTCCGGGTTGGTAACCAACCTTACCTTTTCCATGGTTTTGATTAAAATAAACAAAAATATCATTCCATGCGTCAGCCAGATTATTTTTGCCTGCCAGTTGCCTTATACCCCGTGAGAGCATTTTTTCAACCACTACAGAGTCAGTATTCTGAAACCAATAATCACCGGCGGTATTGGTACAGGTTTCATCTGTAGCATCAGGATCATATACCCAGACTACGCGACCCGGGAAAATACCTTTGGCGATTCCTATGGGCTGATTGGGATCAGCCTTTATGGAAGTAACGCCTGAAAAAGCATTGTTCTGCTCAAAAGGAATAGTCATAAATGCAGAAAAAAGCGCCAGAAGAAGAAATAATAATCCCGGGAAATATTTTGAAATTTTTAAATTCTGCCGGAACTTTTTTAAAGAAAACACTGCAGTTGTCAGACCTGCAATATATAAAATAAAAGAAGCTGCCCATGGTGCTGAAGCCCTCACACAAGGATAATTAATACGGCTTGGCTTTGGTATCACGCGTATCAGGAACCAGACAAAAGAGGCCAGACCTAAAGAAAAGAAAACTATGAATGCAAAGAAAGATGATTTACCGGTTAATACTTTTTTAATCCGGTTTGAAAAGAGTAACAAAAAATGTTTCAGGGGCTTTTATTATGTTTCATTTTACTTTATATGATATGTTAAACAAAATTTAAAATTCAATATAAAATTTAATTATAATATTTCCATTCGGGTTGAATATTCAGTATAGGAATAACCCGAAAATAATTTCATACGTATAATATATATACCCTTTCTGCTTTGAGGGTTCCATTCAATTGACTGCACACCGGCATTATAATAACCACTGGCAACAGTTTCCAACCATTTGCCATCAATGGTATATAAATCAATTTTCAGATTGTATTCTTTTTCAAGCCTAAACCGTATGGTAGCACTTGACAAAACAGGATTAGGGTAAATTTCAATAACGGCAGGCATATTTTTTTCACCAAGAAAGGTATTCTCCTGATAAATATGAAATAATTTAACGAGGTCAATACCATTGCCGGTGCCAAGATTTTTCGAATACTGCATGTCATTTTCATTATTCCAGTGTTCATGTACACCGAGGCTGCCAATTGATGAGCCTGTATTATCCGGATCATAAGTAATACCTTCAGGCCACCATTCGCTGCTTGCTGCCTGATGCAGGTAATCATCAATACCGTCGTACTGAACATAAGTATATCTTGGCGGGTCAGCAGACATATCAGCTGTTTTAAATTCCTTTTGCAAAATATCAAGGCAAACCGATTCAATGGCAACCGGATCAAGGGAGAATAATACCGAAGATGACCAGTCGTTATTAAAAGGTGTTGACTGAAATTTTTGTGGTTTCTGATGTTCGTATGAGGTTGACCACAGTGCATCCATGAAATACAACAATGTATTGCCTCCGAGATATTTACAGGACATTAAATCGACAAATACCCTGTAAAGATGGTAACCACTCCTGAGCGGATCATTATCGGGTTTCATAAGACCTTTATGCAACTGCCATGAGCCGTCTGTAGTGTTTGAACCAAAATGATTCTTGGCAAAAAAGGTGATACCACCCCAGCGGTGGCCTTTCATGGTAGGAACATTAATCAGGTAATCAGCATCCATCATTTCAACAAAAAAATTGTGCGTAGTAACCTGATTCATTACTGAACCTTTGTCGGAATAAAAGATTCCGGGCTGCAAACTGGCAGTAAGTTTATATCTTCCGGGTATGGTACGTTTTGAAACATAATTTACATCAGGGAATTCAGCGTAAAATTTATTATAGAGATGATTCCAGATATCGCACATCGGATCACCAATGAAAATCTTATTTTGCGGAACTCCGGCCTTGTTAATCAACTGTCTCAGTAAAGCCAGAATTGTTTGCGGCGATGTATCGTATTCAATAGCTGTTGAGGCCGGCATTTCTCCGGTGGGAGCGGCACCACCCCATGCTGTTACAGCATTTATTTTGATAAAAATGGTTTCATCTTCAATATAACCTGTATCACCTTTTCCGTGACTGATGTTAAAGTACCTGAAAATAGCATCCCATGCTTCCTCATCAGTTTCTTTATTGGTTAAAGCCCTGATTCCTTCTGAAAACATAGCATCAACCGTATCCTGATTGCAGTTTTTATCGAGCCAGTATGCATCGGTATGACTGTTATTGGTACAGTTTTCGTTGGTAGCATTGGGATTATAAACCCATACTACCCTTCCGGGTATTATGCCTTTGGGCGTCCCAACAGGATTATTCGGCCCCAATGGATCAGAAAATATATCTGTTATTATATGTTCACCGGCTTTTGACGGTAAAGCCTGGTATATTAAAGTAGCTGCACTTAATAAAACTCCTGCAAATAAACATGCCACAGCATATTTAAACCGGTTTGTCCTGATGTGTTTTATGGCATTTTTGAAGAATAATACAGATGAGACCATTGTTGTTATGTAAGCCACAAAAGAACAGGCTAAAGGCATAGCAACCTTCATACATGGATATGTGGCACGGCTT
>CAZBCB010000151.1:0-7170 GCA_964489905.1 uncultured Bacteroidales bacterium | reverse complement strand
ATAACTATAAATTTTTATACCTTGCGTGATAAATATTTAGCCATAATTTGATAATTATAACTTTTTGGTTTTATGAGCAGAAAGAATTTCATTAATATAAGGCAGACAATCAGAATGCATGGTCTGGCAGTATTAATATTTTTTGTGATATCGGCTGCATATATGTACCCGGTATTTTCGGGCAAACAGTTATATCAGGGTGATATGGCCAATTTTAAAGGAATGTCGAAAGAAATAGTGGATCACCGTGAAAAATATCATGAAGAACCTTTATGGACAAACAGCATGTTTGGCGGAATGCCTGCCTATCAGATTTCTGTTAAATACAAGCATAATATTCTGAAACCTTTGCATACATTATTTATGTTATTTGGTTTTGTTCCGGTAAGTTATCTTTTTCTATGTCTGTTAAGTGCTTACATTGCACTTGTTATCTTCGGTGTCAATCCATGGTTAAGCGTGGCAGGAGCAATTGCCTATTCGTTTTCTTCTTATATTTTTACATTGCTTGAGGCTGGACATGTGGCAAAAATTTTAGCCCTTGGTTATCTGCCTGCTATAATTGCCGGAATTTATATTGCTTTCAGAGGAAAAATTCTGTTGGGAAGCTTGATTACGGGTGTATTTCTTGGACTTCAATTATTTGTTAATCATTTTCAGATAACTTATTATACTTTATTAATTGTTTTGATCTATGGAGTATTTGAGTTATACCATAGCTTAAAGGAGAAACAATTTATTGCATTTTTAAAGCCCATTCCATTATTATTGCTGGTTGCTTTTCTTGCTCTTGGTGTTAATGCCGGTAACTTTCTGACAACATATGAATACAGTAAATACAGTACTCGTGGTGGATCAGAATTGCGTCAGGATCAGGGGCTTGATAAAGGATATATTACCGACTGGAGCTATGGGGTTGATGAAACATTAACTTTACTTATACCTAATTTTAAAGGAGGTTCTTCGTACGGATCATTTGGAGAAAACTCTGAAAGTTTCAAACTGATAAAGGAAAATCAGGGGAAAGCAAAAGCCAGGAAAGCTCTTGCTTCATTGCCTTCATACTGGGGTAAGCAACCATTTACTTCTGGGCCTTTTTATGCTGGTGCCTGCATGGTTTTTCTATTTATACTGGGTCTTTTTATTGTTAAAGGAAGAACGAAATGGTGGCTTCTTACCATAACAATACTTGCAATTGTAATCTCATGGGGACGTAATTTTCAATGGTTCAGCAATCTGGTAATAGATTATTTGCCTGGTTTTAAGAAATTCAGGGATATTAAAATGATTCTCATCGTTGCTGATTTTGCCATTCCTATGCTCGGGATTTTAGCTTTCAACGAATTGATTCAGGGCAACATCGAACGAAATACCTTAATGAAATATCTTAAATATGTATTTTTTGGATTAACGGGGTTTTTGTTGTTTATTATTCTTATTGCCGGCTCTTTTAATTTTGAATCGGCAGTGGATGAACAATATCGCCAGCAGGGAGCTGAATGGCTTGTCAATGCTTTTCAGGCCGACCGGCTTTCAATATTAAGGGCTGATGCATTCCGCTCTATTGTATTTATAACGCTTACGGCAGCCATTGTATATTACACCATTTCTAAAAAACTAAAACCATCTCTGGCTGTTGTTATGCTGGGAGGTATTATACTTATTGATTTATGGACAGTCAATAAAAGATACCTGAACAGCGATAATTTTGTCCCCAAAAAACAATATGATAAGCCCTTTAATGCTTCAACAGCAGATATAATTATTTTACAGGATAAGGATCCTGATTTCAGGGTATTGAACCTTGCTGTGAATACTTTTAATGATGCCAGCACATCCTATTTTCATAAATCAGTGGGTGGTTACCATGGGGCAAAGATGTCACGTTATCAGGATTTAATTGAAAAACAAATTTATTCTAATATTCAGAATATAATTAATACCTTTAATTCAAGACCAACACCGGATGCGCTTGATAGTGTAATGGCATATCAGAATGTTCTTAACATGCTGAATACACGATACATTATATACAACCGCGAAGCACCTCCTCTTGTTAATGACAGCAAACTCGGAAATGCATGGTTTGTTAATAAATACAGAATAGTTGACGGGGCCCGGGAAGAAATGAACGCATTATCAGATTTTGTGCCTTCTGAAGAAGTAATTGTTGACAAAATATTTGAAAAGTATCTTGAAGGATTGGTTCTTAAAATAGATTCATCCTCTTTGGTTGAACTTACGGAATACCGGGCTAATTACCTAAAATACCATGCTATTTGCGGATCAGAAAAGCTTGTTGTTTTTTCGGAAATATATTATGATAAGGGATGGCAGGCTTTTATTGACGGAACCCCTGTGCCTCATTTCAGAGCAAACTATGTATTAAGGGCAATGAGAATTCCTGCCGGGGAGCATGTTGTGGAATTTAAATTCCATCCGCAAAGTTATTTTATCGGTGAAAAAATTTCTCTGGCAAGTTCGGTTTTGTTTTTATTATTGTTTGCAGGAACAATTTGGGTAGAATGGAAGAAGAAAAAAAATTCAACTGATTAAAACATTTATTAACCGAAGTATGATGAATTTATAAATTCATCGTACGTGGGTTAATACCTTTCAAGCCATCTGTAACGACGTGCGGTATCGCCAAATTTGGCAGAGATCGTAATTTCATGAGAGCCGAATGAATAGCGGGATACGCCATTGAAACCATAATCAAATGAATAGCCAAAATAGTAATTTTTATATTTCAGGCCGAAAAGAATGACAAAATCACCGATTGTTCTGCCTGAAAAGCCAAACCAATATTTATTATCGTAATATGTTTTCAGGGTGATGTCAGCCTGAAATTGCAGTCGCTCATTAAACATCATGTTTACAGATGGTTCTATTGCCCATTTTGAATGAGTAGCAGAGTTAAAACGATAGTCGGCAAGAATGAAATACTGGCGTCTTAATTTAAGATCGTCGGCTTCTTCAAATTCAGAGCTGTTGCCAATCTTTAGCTTGGTCTGAAAAAGCTGGGCTGCTGAAAAACCGATATGCCAGTTTCTTGTCATATAATTTATCCCAAAAATTGCGTCGGGAACAAGTGTAGATTTTCCGATCAATCCGTTTAACGGGTCAACCTCAGGGTTTTTAAGCTTGGCATCCTCTTTACTGATACGATATTGAAAAATTGTTCCTGCTAATCCAAAAGATAGTTGTGATTCATAGATAAAGATATGATAAGCATAGGTCAACTGAACCCCGGTACGGTGAATTGCTCCATTCTGATCGTTGTAAATAATTGCTCCGAGGCCAACACGCCCTTTTGAGCTTTTCTGTAAAACTTTATGGCCAAATCTGTTATCACGAATATTGGCCTGCCTTTTCAGAATTCTTGTCTGGGCACTGGCCAGAACAGTTGTCGGGGTATTATCTGAAAAACCTATCCATTGTTTACGGGCTGTGGCGTTAATAATAGTCCGTCCATCATAACCTGCAACTGAAGGATTTATAATGAATTCATTAAAATAGTACTGACTGAAACGTGGCAATTGCTGCGACCATCCATTAATTGCAGGTATCAGCATAAATAATAAATAATATAGATATATTATATTTTTCATTGTCAGTGACATAGCATTCTCAGCAAAAAACATATTTTTTTGCTCCTGCTATGGTAGTAGTTTTGTTAAAATGTTATAAAAAAATTTAATATCATTAATATTACGTATTTAGATATCATAATGTTATGCTTTGAATAATTTTAAAGTCTGGCTTCGCATATATTTTTCTGTTATCTGATGATTGTTACTGCACCTCTTAAGGGAGGACGTCCTTCTCCGTTATTCAGTTCAATGATATAATGATAGGAATCAGCTGGCAAATCACGACCTTTCATATCCTGACCCCACCACATGTCATGGCAACCATCATTACAAATGAAGACGAGATTACCCCAGCGGTCATAAATTTTGATAGATCCTTGCGGATAGACCACATAAAACGGCGCTTCACCCTGATCATCGTTAATATAACTTACATCCCAGTAATCATTGGCGCCGTCATTATTTGGCGTAAAAGCAGTAGGTATATTAAGACATGTAAAATGCTCACTTTTTAATTTAAAGGTTGTGTCGGCGAAACAATTATTTTCATCAGTAACTGAAACCGGGTAAAATCCTTCTTTTATATCAGACAAAATTGAATCATTTGTCTGCGGATAATCTTTCCAACTGTATGAATACGGAGGAGTACCTCCTTCAGCATATATTGCCAATGTTCCGTTGCTCCAGTCAGGACAGAAAGGTAGAACTGTATTACGTTCATCTTTGTGTATCACTATTTTTTCAGGCTCATGAACTGTAATTAAGGTATCAAAGTGACAGTCACGTGAATCGATAACAGTGAGCATGTATACCCCTGCTGACAATCTCCTGACCGTTGTTTCTGAAACCTGGTACCCGTTCCATAAATAATTGTATGTACCTGAACCGCCATGAGCATTAAGTGAAACTTCTCCATCGGAAGAACCTTTGCAATGGGCATCATTTACGATAACATCAGGTGTGATTTTTTCGGGATCAGTAATATAAATTGAACCACTGTTTCTGCATCCTTTGGCATCTCTGACAGTAACATAGTAAAGACCTTCTTTAACCTCTGAAAGCGGATTTGTTTTACCTCCATTATTCCATGAATATGTGTAAGGGGCGATACCACTATAAACATTAACATATAAAACACCATCAGAACCTCCGTAACATGATATTTCTTTTTCGATTTCCATAGTGAATTCAACTGTAGGATCCTGCTCAATATGAATGCTGTCGATTATGCTGCAATTATTTATGTCAGTAACTGTAAGTATATATAGTCCGGTATCTAGGTTAGCAATTGTTTTTGTAGTCTGACCATTGCTCCAGTCATACGCATAGGGTTGCACTCCGCCCGTAACATTCGCCATAGCTGATGCTTTATTCTCACCCGAACAATCAACTGTCGTGGCATTTATATCCAATTGCAGTCTTGGCGGAGCACTTAATAACATATTTGTTGATATGCTGCAGTTATTTTCATCTGTAACTGTCAGATAATAACGGGCCGGCTGAAGATTAGTAAGGACTGAAGTGTCAGAGGGAATCGGCGTGCTTCCCTGTCTCCAGTTATATGAATAATCTCCCGCACCTCCAATTACAACTACTCTAATAGAACCATCAGATCCATTTGCACATGCAATAGCATATCCATGATAATCGGATATTATTGTGGAATCTATTTTTAATTTCGGGGGCTCGGTAAGTGTAATTGTATCATAAACGAAACAGTTTATCCCATCAGTAACTTTAACAACATAAGTACCGGCACCAATGTTATTAATCTGCCGGGTTGTATATGACCCCGGAGTCCACAGATATGAATACGACCTGTCAATTGTATCGCCTCCGGTTACCTGAAGCTGTATATAACCGTCTTTGTCTCCAAAACATTTTAAATTGGTTTCACCAGAAGGGGCGACCGGTGTATCAACAATTATCTGTATGGGCAACGGTTCTGTTAGTTCAAAAGTATCACGAGTTATACAACCCTGAAAATCACTTACCTCGACAGAATATATACCTGCTATCAGATTTGACTGATTTCGTTCGGTTGGACTCACACTCCCGTTACCTGCAAGCACTTCCCATTGATAAGTATATGGTTCATAGTCATGCCCTCCGGTAATTTTATTCAGTGTTATACTACCGTCTGAAGCATTATAACAGCTAACATTATAACGTAAATTTCTGACAGACAGAGAAGACTGTTCAATAAACAAAGAATCAGGCTGCTCTAATTCTGCAGTTTCTTTTCCTTTACAACCTTTTTCATCAGTGAAATTCAGTGTGTATTCACCAGCATATAGATCTACCAACACATGAAGTGGTTCATTGGATATATAAGTAGTGTCAAAACCATTCGGGCCAGTCCATTCGTAAGTGAGGGTTGCGTTATTAGATGGAACAGGGGTAACCAATATTATCCCTGAATTTTCCCCGTAACATCTTATCTGATAGTTTCCATAATTATAGGGTATTACATTTATTTTTGTTGTAACAGGTGCATCGATAAATATGCTCGTAGAATCATAACACAGATTTTCATCAAGCGTTCTTACACTATAACGTCCCGGAACAATATTCTTTAGCGTATCTCCATAATCTCCGGGAGGTCCGTATGCCTCCCATGGATACCAGTAGTTCGAATACTGAGGAGTCCCACCGGTTGTGTTTGCTGCAATTATACCATCAACACCAATACAGTCGAGTGTATCTGCAATTATTATATTGATAATCAATTCATCAGGTTGTGTTAGCGTAAAGAATGCAGAATCAGCACACAGATAACGATCATGAACAATAACCGAATAATTTCCGGCAGTCAGATTACAGATATTTTTTGTATGTTTTGCATTATTCCAGTCATACATTAAATCATCCTCATCAAACTCCGGAAATGCCTCAATTCCCCCTACTGGTTTTATTCTGATAAATCCGTTATTTTCGTTATAACACCTGATGTTCCAGCCGCCTTTGTATGTTGAGATTGAATCAGTAAAAATTGAAAGGGAGGGAGCTACCCAGATGTTGGCAGTGTCATAAATTCCAGTACATTTATCAAATCCATCTGAACCTCTTAAGTATGGAAAAACAGAAAATCTTACTAACTGAGGTTCGTTGGTTAAATTTACGATTGAATCAATTATTGAATACCCCGGAGCAAGATCAGTTGTGTCACTATTATAATAAACTTCCAGAACAGCAGGGTTATATAAAGCTTCATACCTGAAGCGGACTGGATTAAGCGAACTGGTCACTGTTGTGAGGCTGACTGATGTTCTTAAATTAGTACATATAGTGTCCTGAACAGGTGTTAGTGTAACTTTTGGAGTAGGTTCAACCCAGATATTTATTGAAATTTGATTACCCGGACACATGTTATAGCCAGAAGCATTAATTGTCCATGGGGTGATGGTGTATTTAACCAATCGTGCCTGATTACTTGAATTGGTTAAAGTTTGCTGAATTGAAGTTCCTATATTCTGACCATTACCTGAGCTGGGAGCTTCGCCGGTGATGTCAGGATTATCCGTTACAGTCCATGTAAAGCGGATACCATTGGTAGTGGTATTGGTGCTGGTAACAG
>CAZBCB010000150.1:0-7176 GCA_964489905.1 uncultured Bacteroidales bacterium | reverse complement strand
AACCATTATCACTAAGTAACTATAAAAAGCACCCGGCATAAGATAATTTTTTTCTTTATCATTACGCATAAACAGCTTTTCATACCAAGAGTAAAGCTTATTGAAATCAATTATTTCTGCAAGTACTTTTAATGAAACGCTTTTCTCAATTAATGAAAATAACAAATCCTTCTCCGCTATCAGCTTTGGCTGAATGTATGGGATTGTAACCCCTGATTTATCATTTCGGTTATAAATTGCTGCGGCTACAAACTCCTTCATCAAATTTCTGAATAGCCACCGGTTACCATCGGCACCATATCGGATATGTGCCGGTACAGAAAAATAGCTCTCAATTAACCTTTTGTCAAGTAAAGGATAGCGATACTGAACATTGTAAAATGCTGCCGAAGTATAACAATATTCCAGCCGCTGCGGAATATGCGGATGGCTTATCCGTTGTAACTGTTTTTGCGATAAATACTTAACGTTTTCTCTTTTGTATTTTTCCCTGTATCTGTTCCATAATTTGTTTTTTTCAGAAAACTCATTATGTATAGCCAGTGACGAAAATCTTTTTTCAAGCAACGACTTGTTAAAAATGCCATAAGTATATCCCGGAGTAATTATATCCCATCCGAAATATTTTAAAGGATATTTTATGGCTTTATAAATAGCACCGGCCGGATTCTTTCTGAATTTCAAAAGGGAGAAAAAAGTTTTCCAGTTACCGTCTGCTAAAATATCATTCCATGGTACGCTCATACGGGCTGAAAGCAGCTCATCACCTCCGAATCCTGAAAACAAATATTTTACGCCCTTTTCAGAAGCCTTCTGGTATAACATATCGTTAAACATTCCGAACCTCTGCTGTATGTATGCACCCTGGAGCCTTACCTGATGATGCATAAGATCAATCAATGAACGGTTTGTATTGAATACTTCAACCCATGGAATTCGTTGATTTTCAATAACTTTTAAAATAAATTCCCTCTCATCCTTAAGGTTTTCAAATT
Source organism: uncultured Bacteroidales bacterium (assembly GCA_964489905.1). GTDB lineage: Bacteria > Bacteroidota > Bacteroidia > Bacteroidales > UBA10428 > UBA5072. The sequence goes on along the minus strand of CAZBCB010000150.1, from coordinate 6,181 downwards.
TTTTTTCACCTAATGTATTTGAAAGTGCATAAAACGGTACATTTTTTTTCTTTGATTCATCAAATACCATTGCTGTTATCAGTGATGAATCAAGACCCCCACTCAACTCAGCTCCGTTAGCCGAATCTGAAGAAATCCTTTCTGCCACTGCCCTTTTTAAATTTTCACGCAACATTTCATAATAATCCGAAGGGCTTTTAAGCCTTATTTCCTTACTGATATCCGGCTCCCAGTATTTTACAATGGTGGTCCTGCCCTCAAAATAACTAAGGTAATGCCCGGGTGGTAACCTGAAAATATTATCAAATGCGGTCAGATTTTTTTCAGATATATGAGTTACAAGAGTATCGAGGAAAAACGATTCATTCAACTTTAATGTATTCGGGTAAAGGTTTTTCAGTGGCCTCAGTTCTGATGAAAAAACAAATGTGTCATGAAAACAACCATAATAAAATGACCTCACTCCTAAAGGATCGCGTGCACAGAATAATTCCTTTTTTTGTTCATTCCATATAGCAAACGCATAATCACCGTGCAAATAATTCACACATTCCTTGTTCCAGTGTTTATATGACAAAAGGATAGCTTCGGCTGATGTGATATTTCTTTTGTTGTCGAGGCCAAGTTTCCTTTTAAGTTCATCCATATTATAAATATCAGCATCGGCAGCAATTAAAAGGCCGTCATGAGCAACCAGACCTCTTTCAGGCTCCCCGGCATCACGGTCAAATAGTCCGAAAACAGCACCCTGAAGTTCCAGAAAATAATAGCGGGTTAAAGGCGGATAAAATAGCGGATTAAAAACACTGCCCGTGCGCATTGATGCGGAATTTTTTTCATTTTCGCCTGTACATCCGATAATACTGACCATTATTTTAGGAGTTATCAATACAAAAGTATTTCATTCGCTGAAACAAAAAATATTTTCACAAACAATTGTACTTTTGTAATTGTTATGGCAGGGAAAAATTATCCAAATTACTATAAAGCTTTCGGGCTGACGATTGGTTCAGCATTTCCGGTATCCGGCTTCCTTCCTCATGAAAGCACATCAGAACCTGATGTTACAATTGAGAAAGGGACGGTTCCGGAATCGTTAAGTACTGTCTGCAACAAAGGCGTGCTTTATGAGGCCAATGCAAGCGAATTTCTTTTAAAAATTGAAAGCATAGGCAACTTTTATGTATCTGAAGGTAAAAAAATCATTGTTGAAAAAAACAAGAAAGCAAGCTGGAAAGATGTTAATGTTTTTCTAATCGGACGAATATTTGGCGCCCTGCTTCAGCAAAGGCGGTTACTTACGCTGCATGCGAGTGCTGTGAGATTAAATGGCTGTAATCTTATTTTTGCAGGCCATTCGGGATCAGGAAAATCAACCCTTACTGCCGCACTCATTGATAAAGGAGCCTTGCTGCTGGCAGATGATCTGGTCGCTATAAATCTCATTGATGACTATCCCATGATTATTCCCTCTTTTCCTTATGTTAAGCTATGGGAAGACAGCCTGCTCAGCCTGGGTAAAGACCCTTCGGAATACCACCTCGTGCGCAATGGTTATCGTAAATATTACCTCCCTGGATCGCAATTTGATGACGAACCCTGTAAAGCCGGCTTCATCTTTACGCTTCATACCCATAACAAGGAGGTTTATGAATCAGTTGTTTTATCAGGCATTGAGAAGTTTTCAGCCCTGCGTAATTTTACTTATTTTATCCGTGGCATTGCACACACGGGCATAGAAGCTGACCATTTTGAACTTTGTAACAAGCTTGCATTGCATTCGAAAATTATAAAGCTTACACGCCCGAACGGAACTATAAATATGCCTCCATTAATTGAAAAAATAATTTCAGTTGCCGGTATCTGATGAATAATGCCAAAACTCCCAATATTGTCTGGCTTGCATCCTATCCCAAATCAGGAAACACCTGGTTCAGGGTATTTCTCACAAATCTGCTCAATAAAACTGATACATCCGCTGATATCAACAACCTTTATCCCAGTACGATTGCCAGCAGCCGCCAGTTGTTTGACGATCTTTCAGGAATTGCTTCTGCTGACCTTTTAAACGAAGAAATTGAAGCCCTCCGTTGTGAAATATACCGGCAGGAGGCGCTTGAAACCAACGACACGATATATCACAAAATTCATGATGCTTATACCCATACAAATAAGGGAATGCCCATAATACCTCCTGAACTTACCAGAGCCGTGCTGTATTTTATCCGGAATCCGCTTGATGTTGCGGTTTCTTTTGCCCATCATCTGGCAACCAGTATTGACAAGACAATTAATATTATGAACAATGAAAACTACGGCTTCTGTTACCACAAAGACAGACCCGGCAATCAGCTGCACCAGAAATTACTCTCATGGAGCAGCCATGTAAAAAGCTGGGTAGACGATTCAAACCTTCCGTTACTTGTAATCAGATATGAAGACATGCATGCCAATACTTTCAATACTTTCAAAAAAGCAGTTACATTCATAGGCCTGCAGGCTTCTGATGATGAAATTAAAACCGCCATTGAAAAAAGCCGTTTTGAAAACCTTAAAAAACAGGAAGAAGAAAGAGGATTCAGAGAAAAAAACATCAAATCAGAGTGTTTTTTCAGAAAAGGCCTGACAGGTGACTGGAAAAATGCCCTTAACAGCAGGCAAATAAATGATATTATCCGCAATCATAAAAAAATCATGAAACGATTCGGGTATTATCCGGTTGAAGATATATAAAGGCTTTCTTCCTGCATGCCAATAAATTTGAGAATTTTATCATATATCTTGTGCAATTATTATCTTTGAAAAAACAATATTCTCATGAAAACTGTACGTCTTTTTACCCTGCTTTTTCTGTCTCTTGGCATTATTATATCCTGTAATATGAAACAGACTGCAGGCTTAAAAACATACTGCAATCCGCTGAATATCAGTTACCGTTTTGCACTGGATTCTCCTTCACGGCGGGAAGCTGCCGATCCGATGATATTGTATTTCAAAGGCATGTATTATCTGTTTGCTTCTAAATCAGGGGGTTACTGGTATTCCGGCGATCTGCTGCAATGGAAATTTATTGAATCAAATTCCATTCCCACTGAAGAATATGCACCTACAACCATAGCTATTGGTGATACCATTTATTTTCTTGCTTCATCAGGTACCAAAAGTACCATCTATAAAACATCCTTTCCGATGTCGGGCAGGTGGACCGTTGCAAAAGATTCCCTGCCTTTCCCGGTATGGGACCCTGCATTTTTTATGGATGATGACAAACGCTTATATCTTTACTGGGGCTGCTCAAACATTAATCCCATTTATGGTATTGAAATTGATTATAAAAATAATTTTAATCTGATCGGGAGTCCTGTTGCATTGCTTTCTTCTCATCAGGACAGGCACGGCTGGGAGAACCCGGGGGATTATAACGAAATTGTAACCAAGGCTCCATGGATTGAAGGCGCCTGGATGAATAAACACAAAGGGAAATATTATCTTCAGTATGCCTGTCCGGGAACTGAATATAAGAGCTACGCTGATGGAGTCTATGTTTCGGAAAAACCCTTAGGCCCCTTTTCACTTGCAAAAACTAATCCTTTCTCAGCAAAACCCGAAGGATTTATTGCCGGAGCCGGCCATGGCGGTACATTTACTGACAAATACGGAAATTACTGGCACATAGCCACCATCACCATTTCGGTAAAACACATGTTTGAACGCCGCATTGCGCTGTTTCCTGCATTTTTTAATGATGAAGAAGAATTATATACTGCCACTGCCTATGGTGATTATCCTATTTTTATGCCACAGAAAAAAATATCTTCCCCTGCCGAAGTTTTTCCGGGTTGGATGCTGTTGTCATACGGCAAAAAAGTAACGGTTTCTTCCTCGGTTGATACATTACCCGGCATATATGCTGCGGATGAGAATATAAGAACATACTGGGCATCAAAATCAGCGCAAGCAGGAGAATGGATAATGATTGACCTGGAAAATCCCTGCAAGGTATATGCAATTCAGGTTAATTTTGCCGAGCACAATACCAGCTTATTCGGTCGCAACGACAGCATTTACTATCAATATCTCATAGAATATTCATCAGATGCCAGCAACTGGAAGATACTGGAAGATAAAACCGGAAACTTTTCGGATACACCGCATGATTATATTGAACTGAGATCACCTTTAAACTGCCGGTATCTGAAACTTACAGCCTACCATGTGCCGGATGGTCACACTGCAATAAGTGATTTCAGAATATTCGGAAAAGGAAACGGTAACAAGCCGGAAAACGTTAATAATTTTTCAGTAAAAAGAAAATCAGAAGACAAGAGATCTGCAGAGCTTACATGGAGTAAGGTTCGTGGTGCAACCGGATATACCATTCGTTATGGTACCGGTAAAAAGAAACTCCACCAGCATCATCAGGTATATGCCGATACCTCGGTGATAATAAGAAACCTGAATACCGGGCTGAATTATTATTTTACCATTGAATCATTTAATGAAAACGGAATTACACAAAACAAGAAAATTATCGGGCCTGAATAGAATTTTATTCTGAATCCCTTATTAAGAATATTTTAACTTTATAAAAAAATGAAATATGAGGAACAACCTGTTTTTCATGCTCTTTTTGAACCTCACCATCATATTGAGTTCATTTAGCCAGACAATACCTCTTGTATATAGTGTTGAGAACACAGGTGCTGATTGTCCTGCACCACCATTATCTCCGGTCAATGAGCTTCGGCGTATTGATCCGTTACCCGACCCGTTTGAATGGTCTGACGGAAGCGGCCGTGTAAGCAGCTTTGATGAATGGCGATGCCGACGTGCTGAAATAGGAGCTGAAATTCAGCATTATGAACTCGGTACCAAACCTGATGCTCCGGATACCCTTATAGCTGTCTTCACAGCCGACAGTATTCTTTTAATTACAATTGTTGAAGGAGAAGACAGCCTTGTTCTGAATGTTCCTATAACTCTTCCGGAAGGCGACGGGCCTTTTCCTGCCCTGATAGGTGTCGGATTTATGCCTTCAGGCAGCTTACCGTCAGATATTTTTACCAGTCGTAAAATTGCCTTAATCCACTTCAGGGAATCACAGTTAACAAATGCATGGTCAAACGTTCGCGGCGACGGACCTTTTTTTCAGCTTTATCCTGACAAGACAAGAGGTAAATTTATTGCATGGGCATGGGGCGTAAGCCGTATCATCGATGCGCTTGAAAAATGCCCTGAAACAAAAATCGACCTGTCACACCTTGCCATTACCGGTTGTTCCTATGCAGGTAAAATAGCCCTTTTTTCAGGAGCACTTGATGAACGCATAGCCCTCACAATTTCAATAGAATCCGGAGGTGGAGGTTTTACAGCATGGCGCGTTACCGAAACACTCAGCGGTAACAGGGAGACATTAAGAAATGCCCAGGGACAGGCCTGGTATTATACGGGCCTTTCGCAATTCAACAATGCAGTTAATAAATTACCTTATGATCATCACGAATTGATGGCCATGATTGCACCCCGCGCACTGCTGGTTACCGGAAACCCTAACTATGAATGGATGGCAGATGAATCGGGCCATGTTGCATCAAAAGCTGCACATGAAGTGTGGAAAGCTTTCGGAATACCTGACAGGTTTGGATTTTCAATCGTTGGCGGACATGACCATTGCCTGCTCCCCGAAAGTCAGAGACCAGCAATAGAAGCTTTTGTGGATAAATTTTTGCTTGGTGATACAACGGTTAACACTGATATTGCCACCAGCCCCTTTCATCCCGATGTCGAACGATGGATTTCCTGGTGGGGCAAAGGTGAACCACCGGTTTTTTCAGATATTTCTGAACCCGGCATAAATGCTTATTACCCCGCCCGTAACTACCCTAACCCGTTTACCCCTTCAACAACCATCGAATATACTGTCCAAAACCCGTCATACGTCAACCTGAATATTTACAATTCCATGGGACAACTTAACAGAACCCTGGTTGACGAATTTAAACCAAACGGCAGTTTTTCAGTTATTTGGGATGGCAAAGATAACCATGGGAATAAAGTACCAGCCGGAAATTATTTTTACCGTATTAATACGAGCCAGCTGACATTGGTAAATAAAATGGCTCTGGTTAAATAAAATACCTGCTCAACGTGAAATTGCGTAATCTGAACCTGATCTTAAAAA
>CAZBCB010000149.1:0-7203 GCA_964489905.1 uncultured Bacteroidales bacterium | reverse complement strand
TACCTAAATAATAAATTAATCCTTTTGAAAAATATTGTTTAGAATAATTCTAAATAAGAAAAATATTCTTTTTTTTAGTTTGTTAATATCTTTGAATTATTTAATCTATTTCAAATTCTTCGTGAAAATTCGGGGAAAAAGTATTAACTTAAATAAGATTTTTAAATTATTAAAACGAATTACTTAATTCAATGTTGTTTCGTTTTGACTGTTTTATTGCTTCCTTCAGAGCAGAGCATCGGGATAGTCCGTGGCTTGTCATATTGATTTCTTATAAATTAATTTTTTCAATTTGAGGAAGATGAATTCGCATTATTCTGAAAAAGAAATTTGTAAACTGCAAAATGAGATTCTTCTTGTAATCGCTCAATCAGTAGTTTCATCCGTATCTCTGGATGGTTTATTCAATACAGTTGACACTCAGATATCACGCCTCATCAAGGGAAGCAAACTTAATGTTTTCCTTTTTGAAAACGGCAGGCTGCATTATGGCTATTGCTCCGGAATTCATGAGTTTTCAGATTGTCTGAAACAATATGAAGTTGCAATATGTAACTTTGTCCTCAGAGAGGGTAAGCCGGTTCTGATGGATCATACACAATTGCACCGGATAATACCTGATTTCAGTCCTGATGAACCCTATTCTGCAGATGACTTTCTGATTGGTATCCCATTAAAGGTCAATAACTCAGATATAGGAGTGATGTTGGTTTCATCTGACGGCAGCCCTGAACCGGTTGGGGAAATCTTAAACATTATGGTATTAATTGCCGGTTATGTTGCAGTTGCTGTTCACAAAAATACTCTTGAAGAAAAGCTGGCACAACAGAATGATTTTGTTAATTCATTAATGAGCAGTTTTCCTGATTTGATATATCTGAAAGATACCGAAAGCCGGTTTATCAGAATCAGTAATGCATTTGCCCGGAGGCTTTGCCTGAATAGTCCTGAGGAAATTGTTGGCCGGACAGATTTTGATATTTATAATGAAGCACATGCAAGAGAGGCTTTTGAAGATGAACAGCAAATTATCAGAACCGGAGTTCCTGTGATCGGCAAAGAAGAGCTTGAAATCTGGCCCGACGGGAAAAGAAGATGGTCATATACTACAAAAATGCCATGGCATGATGCCAAAGGTAAAATTATGGGAACCTTTGGTATATCAACTGACATAACCTACCTGAAGGATATCGAGGAAAATCTCCGGAATAACCAGAGTGTGCTTGAGAACATATTAAATGCCATACCTCAGTCGGTTTTCTGGAAAAATACGGAAAGTATCTATCTGGGATGTAACAGTGTATTTGCAAAAGCTGCAGGTTTTACTGATCCATCGGAAATTATAGGCAAATCAGACTATGATTTACCATGGACACCTCAGGAAGTAGAAACATACAGAGCCTCTGATGCTGAAATTATTAAAACAGGACAACCAAAAATGCACATTGTTGAAACCATGCAGAAAGCTGACGGGCAAAGGATATGGATTGAAACCAGCAAAATACCCCTGAAAGACAAAAACGGAAAAGTATATGGTATTCTTGGGGTTTATGATGATATCACCCTGCGAAAGAAAGCTGACGAAGAACTTCAGGAAAACAGACGCAAACTGGCTGAAACAATCAGCATGCTGCAACTGGTGATTGATACCATACCCGTCAGGGTATTCTGGAAAACCAAAGAGAGTGTCTTTCTCGGATGCAATAAGCTATTTGCTGCTGATGCAGGATTAAGTTCTCCTGAAGAACTCATCGGTAAAACCGACTTTGATTTGAACTGGATAGAACAGGCTCCTCAGTATGTGGCAGACGACAGGGAGGTGATTAAAACAGGTATATCAAAACTGAATTTCGAAGAAAGACAGACAACGCCAAAAGGCGATCAGATCTGGCTGAGAACAAGCAAAGTGCCGCTCAGAAACCTTGACAATGAAATTATTGGTGTCCTTGGAACGTATGATGACATTACTCCGTTAAAAGAAAAGGAGGAAAAGCTGAAAGCTATAAATGCCGAACTGGAACGGTTTTCCTATACCGTTTCACATGACCTGAGAAGCCCTCTTTTTACCATTAAAGGTTTTATCGGATTGCTTGAGGAAGATATTGCCTCAGGGAATATTGAAAGCGTTCATGAAAATATAGTTAAAATAAATACTGCAGCTGATAAAATGACAAGTTTGCTGAGTAACCTGCTTGAATTATCACGGGTGGGCAGATTTACTAACCCGTTTGTGCAGGTAAATATGGACAAAATTGTCAAAGATGCACTTGAATCGGTATCGGGCATTATAAATGAAAGAAAAGTGCAGTTGATTGTACCTGAAGAAATGCCGCACATTTATGCCGACCCGCAGAGAATGGCAGAAGTCTGGCAAAATCTTATTGAAAATGCAGTAAAATTTATGGGTAATCAACCTGATCCTGTTATTGAAATTGGCTATTCAAACAGTGAAAAGGAGATTGAATTTTTTATCAGGGACAATGGCATAGGTATTGACCCTAAGTATCATGATACAATTTTCGGCTTGTTCAATAAACTTGACAATAAATCAGAAGGAACCGGTTTTGGTTTAGCTCTTGTCAAACGCATTATTGAGGTACATGGAGGCACTATCTGGGTTGAATCTGAAGGGCGTGATAAAGGATGTACCTTTAAGTTTAAGCTTCCATTGAAAAAACGCAAATAAAAATTTTAATCATGAAAGGCGAACCTGTATCAATTTTACTTGTGGAAGATAACATTGACCATGCGCATCTGGTAATGCGGAAATTTAAACTATTTAAAATAGCTAACCAGATTACGCACCTCGAAGACGGTGAAGCAGCACTTGAATACCTTTCAAAATCCCGATCGGAAAAACGTTTCCCGCATCTGATCCTGCTTGACCTGCGGCTTCCGAAAATTGACGGGCTTGAAGTTTTACGTGAAATTAAAACCAATCCTGATTTAATGGGAATTCCGGTTGTAATTCTTACAACATCAGACGCTGAAACTGATATTGCCAGGGCATATCATTTGCACGCAAATAGTTACCTGGTAAAGCCTGTTGATTTTGATAAGTTTACCGAGTTGATGGATTTGCTTGGATTTTACTGGATATGCTGGAATAAAAACCCGTTTCATGCATGATATTAATTCTGTTGACTTATGAATCCAACCAGGAAGGTTTTGATAATTGATGATGAGGAAGACCATGTTATCCTTATTGCCAGAATTTTAAGAAAAGCCGGGAGCTATGATATTTATTCTGCTGCTACGCTGGAACAAACATTTTCATTATTGAAAAAAATCAAGCCGGATATTATTCTGGCCGATTTTAAACTGCCCGATGGGGATGCACGTTCTGTTATCACGGAATATGCCCAGAATATTCCGGTAATAATAATGACCAGCTATGGCAATGAGCAACTGGCCGTTGAAATGATAAAAGCCGGAGCGCTTGATTACCTCGTGAAAACAACTGAAAATTTTAATAATATCTGCTGGTTTATCGAAAGGTCATTACGTGAATGGGAAACGCTTTGTGAAAGAAAAAAGGCTGAAAAAGCTCTTCAGCGGACAAACGAACAGCTCTCAAAGGTTAATAAGGAACTTATGAACACAATTGAAGAATTGAAAATATCACGTGAAAAAGCCATTGAGAGTGACCGCCTTAAATCAGCTTTCCTGGCCAACATGTCACATGAAATCCGTACGCCCATGAACGGCATACTTGGCTTTGCCAATCTTTTATCAGACAAGGATATATCTGAAGAAGAAAAAACCAGTTATCTTGAAATTATCAATAATTGTGCAAATCAATTACTGGTTATACTGGATGACCTGATTGACCTTGCAAAAATTGAAGCCAACCAGCTGAAAATATATAAAATGGAAGTAAACCTGAATGAACTGATGAATGAGCTGTTTGCACTTTTTTCTCCTAAAATTGCTGAAGGCATATCTTTCAAATACATTCCTGCTCCTGATACCAACGGAGATATTATTATAATAACTGACCAGGTGCGTTTAAAACAAATATTAAGCAACCTTATTAACAACGCCATAAAATTTACAAAGCAGGGGAGCATTCAATTTGGTTACAATATTAAAGCCAATGAGCTCGAGTTTTATGTGAAAGATACAGGTATTGGTATTTCACCTGAAAAGCAAAAGATTATATTTCAACGTTTTATGCAGGCTGATATTTCAGAAAGCCGCACTTTTGGCGGGACAGGACTTGGACTAACTATCTCCAAAGCTCTTGTTGAAATGCTTGGGGGTACCATTTGGGTTGAATCTGCTGTCGGCAAAGGTTCCTGTTTTTATTTTACCATTCCCAGAACTAAGGTTCCTGGGTATTCAGGTTCAATCGGAGATAAAAATGTACGTTATTCTGAATTTGTTGAAGGTGACAAAATAATCCTTATTGTTGAAGATGAGGAGGCGAGTTTCCGTTACATTGAGACAATTCTGGAAATGATAAGTGTAAAGGTTATGCGGGCTGTCAGCATTGATAAAGCCATTGAATGAATTAACAATTTTCCTTATATAAAGGCTATTATCATGAATATGAAAGTGCCATCTGTTGATGCATTTAATGCAATAACATCTTTTAAACAAATCAGGCCTGATATTCCGCTTATTATTCAATCAGGTTTTATGACGTCTGAGGATAAATCAAGGGCTTTAAGGGCAGGATGTGATTATTATATTTCAAAACCTGTAATGAAAGAAGAACTGCTTTCGATTCTGAAATTTTTATTTCAGGAGTCACAATAACAGGGAAGTCAATGATCAAATGTCTATTTTACGTCAGGAAGGTTAAATCCAAAGAAATCCCTTGCATTATAATAACATATGTTTTTAATCACCTTCCCGATCCATTCTATATTGTCAGGTAATTCACCATTTTCAATATCATTCCCGAACAGGTTGCATAATATCCGCCTGAAATATTCATGCCGCGGATAGGAAAGAAAACTTCGCGAGTCGGTAAGCATGCCAACAAACCTGCTGATAAGGCCCATATTTGACAGAGCCGTCATCTGCCTTTCCATTCCATCTTTCTGATCGAGAAACCACCAGCCTGAGCCGTACTGAATTTTACCGGGTACTGACCCATCCTGGAAATTCCCCAGCATGGTTGCAAATACTTCGTTATCCTTAGGGTTAAGATTGTACAATATTGTTCTGGCAAGTTTGCCTCTTTGCTCAAGTTCGTTAAGAAACATTGCAAGTGACCGGGCAATTTCAAAATCACCAATGGAATCAAAACCGGTATCAGGTCCAAGCAGATCAAACATCCTGGTATTGTTATTTCGTATGGCTCCGATATGAAATTGCTGTGCCCAGTTAAAATCGTAATCCATTTGTGCAAATTCAATCAGCATGGCATACTTGAATTTATTTATCTCACTCTTTTCAAGCATATTACCACTCCTGATCTTATTAAAAACTGATCGGATTTCAGCATCTGTATATTCCTCATAACAAATACTTTCAATGCCATGGTCAGACAATTTGCAACCGTTTTCCCTGAAGAATTCCTGCCTTTTTTTCAGGGCATTTAATAAATCACTGAATCTGACAATTTCCTGGCCGGTAACTTCTGATAATTTATCGAGGTATTGATTATATGTTACAGGGTTTTCGACAGCCATTGCTTTATCGGGCCTCCATGCCGGTAATACCTGAATCTCAAAACCATCTTCCTTGATTTTCCTGTGGTATTCAAGGCTGTCAACAGGATCATCTGTTGTGCAAACAAGCCTTACATTATATTTCCGCATGATATTTCTTACAGAGTATTCATCAGTTCTTAACTTTGCAGATGCTTCCTCGTATATTTCCTTTGCTGTTTCGGGACTTAAAATTTTATTTATACCAAAGGCCGTTTTTAATTCAAGATGGGTCCAATGATATAATGGATTTCTTAAAGTATAAGGAACAGTTTCTGCCCACTTTTCAAACTTGCGGTAATCTGATGCGCTGCCGGTGATATCATCTTCATTAACACCATTTGTTCGCATGGCACGCCACTTGTAATGATCCCCATAAAGCCATATCTGAGTGAGATTCTCAAATTTTCTGTCTTCAGCTATATCCTTTGGACTTAAATGACAATGATAGTCAATAATGGGCATACCCGCAGCATACTCGTGATATAACTGTTGAGCCGTTTTTGTCTGCAAAAGAAAATTCTCGTCCAGAAACTTTTTCATTACTTATTTGGTTTTATTAATCAGGAAAGTAAAATTAACTTTTTTTCAGAAAGTAAAATAATTGGTGGCAATATTAAAATCCGGAATTCAAAAACGCTTTGGATAACAAATGAGACGTATTCAGCTCTTTTGTTTTATTGCAAATATAAAGTCTGAAAAGCTCAGAAAAAGGCAAGTATATTATTTATGCCAGATTTCATCTGATACGGTAAGTCTTTTCCGACCTTTGGCCCTGCGGCGTGACAAAACTTTTCGGCCATTGGCTGTTGACATCCTTTCCATAAAACCATGTTTGTTGCGCCTCTTCCTGTTCGATGGCTGGTATGTTCTTTTCATCGCTGATCAAATTTTAAAATAAATCGGACGGCAAAGGTAAATTTTTTTTTATTAACAACAAATTAATTTAACCCAAGTAAGATGAATTTATTAAATTCATCGTACTTCGGATAACTTTAGTTTTTTCTAAATCGGGGTTATACCCGGTTAAGTCATTAATTCGCTTTGCTTTTAATGATACATCTGGGATAAATTTTCAGGGCAGGGGAGAGCAATTTAAACATGATACGATTTTCAGAAAGATTTTAAAGCTCTTAACACTTCTCTTTTTCCAGGCGGACCCGGAAGTTTTTCTATTTTAAATCCTATTTTTTTCAAGGTTCTTTTTACATCTCCCTTTACACAATAAGTGACAAGAATTCCTCCTTTGTTCAGCCTGTTGAATAGCCGGTTGAATATTTCGTAAGACCACATCTCAGGTTGCTTTTCTGGTGCAAAGGCATCAAAATATATAAGGTCATAACCGAAAGATGGCTCGTACATCGATATATCGCTTCTGATCTTATATATGCTGAAATTTGCGTTAATAGCATATAATTTCCCCCATTCTGCGGCATGTAATTGCGTAAAAATTTCGCTCTCCTGTTTATCTGATGTCACTATATTTTTATAATTTAATGCCAGAATATCATCTGTCTCAAGCGGATATTTTTCAATGGCATAA
>CAZBCB010000148.1:4234-7209 GCA_964489905.1 uncultured Bacteroidales bacterium | reverse complement strand
TCCTCTAAAAATGTTTTCATTAAAAACATGTATAAAAACCAGAATTTTTTTCTGATTTTTATTAGCCCGGATGAATTTGTAAATTCATCTTACTTGGGATAAAACAAGAAAATAATGAATTAACAAGAATATGAATGTGGAAAAAATTTTTATATCATACCTTTCAACGATCACTGTTTTGTATAGGTTGCCACATATTGATCAGCAATACCGCTGCCATCATCCATGGAGTAATTCCATTTTATTTCTTTAAAATTAGATGAAATAGTGCCTGAGCCTAATACAGTCCAACCTCCTTCTAACGTCTGTGAATTAATATACAGGTTTCTTCCTGATATTCTGGCTCTTGCCGATACTTTCCATCCGAGCTGTCCGAAGTTGTCGATCAATACCATCGTGGAATCGTCGGGGTGAGGTGAAATATATACATTAAAGGCATCAAAAGTGGATTTACATGAGGTACAGTCTTCTGATACCATCCAGTATCCTTCAATTCTTTCACGCACATTTTCAGATGTAAGATTTTCGAGGTCTTCGCAGGAAATACTTACAAAAATAAGTAATATGCTAACAGTCAGAAGTTTTATAAATCTCGTTTTCATCCTATTATTTTTTTAATTCTTAAGGCATAATACAAACCCTTTGATTACAATTTTTTTATATTTTTTTCATCATGAGGGTTTTAAACGCTTTTTCTTTAGTCACTATGCCAAAATTATGCCAAGATATTTTTATCTTCCTGAAATAAGCTGTAAAATAATTAATCTGATTAATTTTACGATATAATTCAAATTTTGTTTAAACTATTTTACTTATGAAAACTAAAAACATAGTTATAATTGCGGTTATTGCACTAATACTTCTGATTCTTGGCGGGTCATGCAGAAACATGTACAATAAAATGGTAACTTTGCGTGAACAGGTAAGTCGCGAGTGGGCAAATGTTGAAAACCAGTACCAGCGGCGTCTCGACCTTATTCCTAATCTTGTCAATACTGTAAAGGGCTATGCCAAACATGAGCACGAAGTATATACCCGGGTTGTTGAAGCCAGGGCTAATGCTACAAAGGTAACACTCAATGCTGAAAACCTTACTGAAGAGAATATGCAACAGTTCAGGGCTGCCCAGGGAGAGGTCAGTTCTGCATTATCGAGGCTGCTGGCAGTGGTTGAGAATTACCCCGACCTGAAAGCCAACCAGAACTTTCTTGAACTGCAGTCGCAGCTTGAAGGAACTGAAAACCGCATAGCTGTTGAAAGAAGAAAGTATAATGAAACGGTAACACAATATAATTCATATATAAAAGGTTTCCCACCATTAATATTTGCACGGATGTTCGGATTTTCGGAAAAACCTTATTTCAATGCCGAGCCTCAGGCTGAAAAAGCACCTGTTGTTGAATTCTGATTGCATAGCGATGAAAAGCGCAGATTCATTTTTTACTAAAGAACAGAAAGACATAATTATCAGGGCAATTGAGGATGCTGAAAAGCAGACCTCTGGCGAAATAAGGGTATTCATCGAAAATACATGCAAGGGTGATATTCTCGACAGGGCTGCCTTTTTATTCAAAAAACTGGGAATGACAAAAACCAGTGAACGTAACGGTGTCTTGTTTTACCTGGCCATTGGCCGACAACAATTTGCTGTTCTGGGTGACACAGGCATTAATGCAAAAGTACCTCATGGTTTCTGGGATGCAATTCGCAATACACTTGAAGAGCATTTTAAAACTGGAGATTTTACAGGTGGCCTGAATGAAGGTATCCGTATGGCAGGTGAAAAACTGAAAGCTTTTTTTCCGCGGCAGGTGGACGATGACAATGAGCTGTCAGATGACATCACTTTTGGAAGACATTAATTTTAATTTCATGAGACGACTTTTCTTTTTTATATTAATTGCAGTTAGCTTTCTGGCATGTTATGGGCAGAATATTCCAGACCCTATGGTACCTCCGAGGCTGGTAAATGATTTTACAGGACTGTTGACCACTGAACAACAAATTGCGCTGAATAATAAACTGCTTCAGTTTAATAATGAAACCTCAACCCAGATATATGTAGTTACTTATGACGACCTGCAGGGATATCCGATAGCAGAATTTGCTTCACTCCTGGGAGAAAAATGGGGTATTGGCCAGAAGGGGAAAGATAATGGCATTGTGGTACTTGTAAGTCCCGGAAACAGAGAAGTAACAATACAAACAGGTTATGGTATTGAGGGTGTGGTGACTGATGCACTGGCAAAAAGAATTATTGAAACTGAAATAATACCGGCTTTTAAAGAAGGAAAGTATTATGAAGGTATCGACAAAGCCACAGATGTGCTTATTTCGCTAACCCGTGGTGAATATACAGCCGATGATTACATGAAAAAAACAGCTCTGCCGGCAATTCTTGCCGGAGCGGTCTTTACTTTTGTGGTAATTGTGATGATTGTTTTTGCAATTGTCATGAGACGAAGGTTTTACAGTCCGGGTAAAAGCATTCCCTGGTGGGTCTGGCTGATGATGATGAACTCCTCAGGAGGTTCAAGGCGCGGTTCTTTTGGCGATTTCAGTTCGGGCAGCGGAGGTTTTGGAGGTTTTTCCGGTGGTGGAGGCTTCGGAGGCTTTTCCGGAGGTGGTGGCGGAAGTTTCGGGGGCGGAGGAGCCAGCGGAAGCTGGTAAAATATCAGTCATACATGATTAAGCTAGAAGAGAAGAATGAAAGGGCAAGAAATATATTTAATAATCCCTAATTCGTCAGTAGAAACATAATGTTCATATATTTACTGTGTTTCAATTTACTAATCCCGGATAATTAAAAGTTTAGCTCTATAAATACAGCTTCCCTCAATTATTACAGTGTACAACCCGCATGGTAAGCCATGACAATCTATTTCATATAATCCGCAGTTAATAATATTTTCCCGCACGCTTACCAGGCGGCCTGTATAATCATAACAACGTATGGTTACATTTTTTTCTTTTAC
>CAZBCB010000148.1:0-4224 GCA_964489905.1 uncultured Bacteroidales bacterium | reverse complement strand
AATAAGGATTTGCCTTTTCATAAAATCAACTTTATGAAATATTTATTTTACAAATTTCGCTTAAACAAATATATAAAACAATAGTTATTTGTATTTCTTGATCAGTGAAAAATAAACAATAATTTCTCTATTACCTTTTTATGTCAGTTTTAAAGAATTTTTCCTACTATAAGTTATCTTAATATCACAAACCTTGCGTAATAAATCTTGTTGCCTCTAATAACAAGATAATACGTGCCAGATGGCAAGTGACTACAATCAATTTTACATAATTCATCTGCTACATGGTTTTTATTGAAGAACACAATATCACCCATAAAATCGTAAAGCAGGATAGAAATGCGCTGTTCTTTTACTGGCCCAAGGTCTATCCATGCCCTTTCTGATGCGGGCTGAGGAAATACATACAGGTTATTTTGTGAAGCCGGCACATCATTTTCGCTTAATAGCCATGAATAATGAGAATCTGACAGATACTGCCAGGGGTCAGGTTTGTTTTCTTCTTTCAGAAGTTCAATAAATTCGTATGTTTTGTCATTCACCACAGTAACGGTTGATTTTTGACCTGTATTAACCAGACAGGGATTAACACCTGAAATGCAGTCAAAATTTGATTTAGCCAGAAAAACGACATAGACTGCTGCCTCTGCATGTTTATACGATCCTACGGGTAAAGCAACGATGTCACTGGCTCCCTGCAAAATATATGAAAGCCATGCAACAATTGAGTTGTCTTTGTCAACCAGCTCGTCGGTCAGGGAATAAAATAGTCTTAATTTGGACAGTGGTTTCCACCGGATAAGGTCATTGGCTCTTAAAGCACGATTAACCGGATGGAAATAATTGCTGGATATACCCGATAAATAAGTGGGCTGAAACATGCTTTTCCATGCTGATGGCAGATATGAATCAATCTCATCAACGGTAAGCGTGCCGTCAAATAATCCGGGAATCTGGTCATCATAAGGATCTATAAATACCTGTGAAAGGTTCTGGTAGAGATTACCATAAGCAGCCTGATAACTTTGCAATAAATAAGGCAGAAATGATGCATTTTCGTAGTTTTCGTTTGCAAAAACAAACTTCTTTTGAATAAGCGACAGGTAATACGGACCGCTTCCGGCAACATTTATTTTAAGATTTATAACGGGTGTTGTCTGTGATTCAATATATTTTTGTGTGGCAACTGCAGCATGTCCACCCTGTGAGTAACCGCAAAGATAAAGGTCATTAATGAAAGGGATTGATTGTTGCTGTAAAAATAATTTCATTGCCTGTATCATATCTGTTGTTGCTGAAGCCTCACTCTGCGCATGAAGGTATGGATGAAGCCCAGAACCATTGCCAAGACCGAGATAATCAGGCATCAGTGTAATATATCCGTTCATGGCAAACATCCATCCGATAATGGTTTCGTTGCCTGACAGATTTGAAGGGGCATCAGAATCACGGGTCAGTGTACCGTGAAGATAGGCAACAATGGGGTTTGATGTGACAATATTTTTTGGAATGAATAATGCTCCTGAGGCATCGGTTAACTCTCCCTGCAAATCAGTAGTGGTGTATATAATTTTATAGGCTTCAACATCATAATTCGGATGGATAACCTTTTCTATCAGGTCGCGGGATATATTTCCTGCAACTGAAAGAAGAGAATCAAAAATAACTTCTTTTGCAATGGTAACGGGGCCAAAAACTTCTTTTACCGTGCCTTGCTGCGAATAGCCATTGGTAAATATAGTAAAGGATAACAGGATTAACAGAAAAACAGTTCTGTGTTTCATATATAAGGGTTATGTTTGTTTGATTGAATTTAGTAAAAATTGTTTTATCCCTAATCCGTCAATTAAGAAAATTAACTCAAATTTGTTATTAACCTTATTTTTCTCATGACCATACTAATTCGTTCTCTTTATTCTTTGGTAATTTCAGGTTTTTCGGTTGTTTTTGAACTGCCTTTAACAAGTCGTGCAAATAAGTTGCTTATCATCCCGTATCCATATCCGAAAAGCATGATAAATGACGCTACCAGTGCCAGAAATGCTAGTGCTGATTTTTTAAAAATGTATAAAGCATGTGCAAGAAGTAACAGACTGTATACTATTATTGAAGCTGCGTAAAAAAGAAAGACTTTCGGGGCAAGAAGTAATGAAAGCAGGCCGGCACAGTTATATAAAAGGAATAAAGAGGGAAGCAGGTGTACTATTTTTATAGCATTACCATGACGCACAAACAGGTCAACTCTGCCACGGCCGAAAGAGTTGGTTTGTTTGTAAAACTTGTAAAAGTTTGACCTTCTCTTGTGATAAACAAATGCCTCAGGGATCAAGGCTGTGCGGTAACCGGCTTTATCGAGCCTTATACTTAGATCAATATCTTCCGATACTTTAAGTCCACTGAATCCGCCAACCTTATTAAATGCCTCACGAAGGATGCCCATATTAAAACTTCTTGGCTGGTATTTTCCCATATGTTTTTTTCGTCCCCTGATGCCACCTGTTGTAAAAGGAGAAGTCATGGCATAGCTTATGGCTTTCTGAACGGGGCTGAATGATTCGTGCATAGCATCAGGTCCGCCAAAAACCTCAACAGGGTTTTCATTCAGAAATTTATCAATGATCTGCAGATATGCCGGAGGTACAATACAATCGGAATCGAGAAAAACAAGATATTGTCCTGAGGCTTTGCTGGCTCCCCAATTACGTGATTCGCTGATACCCAGATTTTTTTCGTATAAATAAATCAGTTTCAGTTTGTGCTGATATTTTAAAACTACTTCTTGAACCAGTGAACCAGGGCTTCCGTCGGCAATGATCACTTCAAAGTTCTGATATATCTGAGTTATCAGACTGTCAAGCAATTCGGCGACTTCATCAGGCCGGTTGTATGTAGGAATAATAAAGGAGTAAAAACGGGACATGAGGGAACAAACTTAAATATATCCGTTCAAAATCAGGTAATTTTATTTAATAAGTCAGGCTATTTCCGGAAGTATCATTATATTTTCTTTTCAATATGATAAACATTTCTTTCAGGTGAGTTACGTGAAACCAGTTCGCCCAGAAATCCGGCCATAAAAAGCTGGGTTCCGATAATCATAGCTGTGAGGGCAATGTAAAAATAAGGGCTTTGTGTTACAAGCCGTGCCGGCAGGTTATGACTTATGGAAATAAGTTTGTTTGCACCAACAATAGCCGCCATAATAAAACCAAGAATGAACATGAGTGTGCCCAGTGTTCCGAAAAAATGCATGGGTCTTTTGCCAAAACGTGATATAAAAGAGATGGATAACAAATCGAGATATCCGTTAATAAAACGTTCAAATCCGAACTTCGAAGTGCCGAATTTTCGCTTCTGATGCTGAACTTCTTTTTCACCTATTTTTTTAAAGCCGGCTTTACTGACGATAATTGGAATATACCTGTGCATTTCTCCGTAAACTTCAATGGCTTTAACAACATCATTCCTGTATGCCTTAAGGCCACAATTGAAGTCATGCAGTCTGATACCACTGAATTTCCGGGCAGTCCAGTTAAATAATTTACTTGGAATATTCTTAGTGAAAGTATTATCATACCGCTTTTTTTTCCAGCCCGAAACCAGGTCGAATTTCTGTTCTTTAATCATTCTGAATAATTCGGGGATTTCTTCGGGGCTGTCCTGAAGGTCGGCATCCATGGTAATCACCACTTCTCCCTGTGCAGCCTGAAAACCGCAATGAAGTGCGGCTGATTTTCCGTAATTCCGGCGAAATTTTATACCCCTGACAGAAGGATTGCTTTTAACCAGGTCTTCAATAACCTGCCAGGAATTATCCCAGCTGCCATCGTCAACCATGATAATTTCATAACTGAAACGATTGGCTTTCATTACTTTTTCTATCCATGCCGTAAGTTCAGGCAATGATTCAGCTTCATTAAGAAGCGGTATGATAACAGAAATATCTGTGTTTGCCATGTCAAGTATTATACACCCTGAGTATCCCGTTCAAAAGTGTTGCCTTCTCTTTTGATAAAAGCTGAAGTAATTAAAGATAATATGGTACCGACAATAATCGTTCCTAAAAGTCCAAGAATCACAGAGAATGGAGACACCATCATTTTTCTCATTCTTTCAATGGCCATTTCAATTTGTTCATCATTTAAGCCCTGATTCAACAATTTTTCTTCTGTTGTTGATACGAGTTGTTCAATTAATGTAGGGTCAATGAAACGCATCAGAATG
>CAZBCB010000147.1:0-7331 GCA_964489905.1 uncultured Bacteroidales bacterium | reverse complement strand
CGAAATTTCGAAATGATTAGATTTTGTTAGTCTATTCGTCAATAGAAAAATTCAATTGACGAATTGAGGATAAACATTTAAACCCAAGTACGATGAATTTGTTAATTTATCATACTTGGGTTTATTCTGTTGTCATTCTGCCATAATTTAAGAATGACAGAGAAAAGCTATTCTATTAATATTAGTTTTTGAGTATGTGTTTTTAACGGCGTAGAAATAGTAATATAATACACCCCCTTTGACAATGCATTTAAATCCAGTTTTGTTTCATCGCCGGTTATATTCCCTTTTTCTACCAAAGCACCATGGCTATTAAATACTGAATATTGAGTAAATTTTGTAAAATCTGATTTTAAGTTTACAATACCACGTGAAGGATTCGGAAATACATTGAAATCTGAAATCATGTCATTTTTTGTATTCTGAAAACCAGTTGGCAGGGGTTCTGCAAGATCCCATAATCTCATATTATCGAAAAGGTATGTAAATTCATTTCCTGTCCCGGGACTGTCATACCAGATACCGGCCTTTATACCTACATACCACGTAGTTACCGTAACTGTATCAGGTATATGAATTGTATCAGTCGTTAGAATTGTATCCGTTCCTGCTGATGAACCTTTTATCCATTTAAACTGGGCCACATCAAGAAATTTTCCATTAAGACTGGAAAAATCCCCCCATGGGGCACTCATCCAGGTATTATTTGCATAAATATAATCTCCGTCTCCCGGATGATAATCGTTTTCAGGATCAGGTGCATTTTTTGACAGGATAATTTCCATCCAGGTATTTGTTACAACATCGGCAGACGCATTCTTAAAAACACCGTCGAATACGTAAGAATGACCTGGCGTAATGGTTATTTCCTGCCATGCAAGACATCTGGTCTGACCTAAGCCATAAATTGCTAAGCAACCACCTTCGCCCCCAGCAGGTAACTGATTGGTATAATTAAACTGAAAGGTCGCTTCATCAGTGCCACCCATTGGGCTTGCAGTTTGCCATGATTCATTGCTTTCCATATTAGCTACAACAATTATTTCCTGTGAATAGGAATAAACCATGCTCATTACAGTAATTAATAAAAACGTAAACTTTTTCATAGATTATAGTTTTTAGTTTGATAAGTTATTGTGAAAATTATCAAATCCTTTCTTATGAGAAGGGCATCATTTGTATCCAAATGTGGTACTGTTTGTTACACCGAGATCAGTCAACAGAAATCCAATTAGATACGTTTTTCCCATTGACATTCCCGAAATACAAAATCTAATCATTCCGAAACTTCGGAGTGATTAGATTTTGCAGGTCGGTTCGTCAATTGAATTTATTTGTTGACGAATGAGGTTAAAATTTATATGGATGAGTAATCTGTTTAAAAATATATTAAGGAAATAACTTAAGCCGTTTCATTCCATTTTTGTTATTGAAAAACATTTACATTCAAGGAAAAACCTAAAGAATTTTCCAATGATGGTCACCAGAAAAAATGATTAATGCCAATTATGATATTATTTTACATAACTGATTTTCATCATATTTGTCCTGCCATGCTCTGCCATTGGTATGCTTCCTACATGAATGAGGATATCATCAGTTTTGATTAAGCCTTCCTTTTTTAGTTTATCAATACTCATAGCCACAGCCTGATTGATATGGTCAACTTCTTCCATAAAGAAGGCACGTATTCCCCATACAAGTGAAAGCCGTCTGAGAATTGAGGCATTTGCTGTAAAGGCATAAATATGAGCAATTGGTCTGAAGCTTGATATTTTGAAGGCAGTGGCTCCGGAATGTGTAAAGGTAATAATTGCTTTTGCACCGGTAAGGTCGGCCATTCTGACAGCATTGTAACAAACTGAGTCAGGAAGAAAATCAGGAGAATTGCAAACAGGCTTATTATCGGGTTTATATACGAATTCCATATCTTCAGAGGAGTTGATAACACGCTGCATGCTCTTAATCGCCTCAACCGGGTATTTTCCAACGGAGGTTTCTCCGCTGAGCATGAGGGTATCGGCTGAATCAAAAACGGCATTGGCAACATCATTGGCTTCGGCACGGGTAGGCCTGAAATTGTTTATCATGCTTTCAAGCATCTGGGTGGCAATAATGACTGGTTTGGCATGACTTATACATTTTCGGACTATCTGTTTCTGAATATATGGAACTTTATTAAACGGAACTTCTACGCCAAGGTCGCCCCGGGCAACCATCACTGCGTCGGCTGCTTCAATAATGGAATCAATTTCCAGAAGTGCCTCGGGTTTTTCAATCTTTGCAATTACACCGGTTTCTTTTCCTGCCTGACGGATTATATTTTTCAGCTCAATTACATCTTTGGCCGACCTGACAAAAGATAAAGCGATCCAGTCAAAATTATGACGCAGCATAAAGTCAACATCCTTCTTGTCTTTTTCAGTAAGGCTGGGTATTGATATTTTTGTATCAGGAAGATTTACTCCTTTTTTCGAAGAAAGTATTCCGCCGTTAATTACAACGGCATTTACCGTATCTTTTCCGTTGGTATGTGTTACTTTCATCCTTATTTTACCGTCATCGAGCAGTATGTATTCTCCTTTACGCACATCTGCAGGAAACTGCGGATAACTTATGAATAATTTTTCTTTATTGCCAAGGCAGGGGTTGGTAACAAATGAAATTTCATCGTCTGCATCCAGATTAATACGGTTATTTTCAACTTCACCAATGCGTAGTTTAGGTCCCTGTAAATCGCCCAGGATGGCTACCTGCATGTTCAATTCTTTGTTCAACTCATGAATCATTTTAATTACAGGCTCATGTTCATCATAAGAGCCGTGCGAAAAGTTTAAACGGCATACATCAATTCCTGCCCTGAATAATTCTTTCAGTACAGCAGGAGGATATGTAGACGGCCCCATAGTAGCGATTATCTTGGTTTTTGAATCTTTGTTTCTTACCATACCAGACAAATTTTACGGGTTAAATATAAAGGAAATTTTGACCCGAATTTTGTTATTAATCTTATTTTTCTTAGGACCTCTATTAAAAGTATTATTCGTTTTGTTCTGATTATTAATATTTTACAATGATGAAACCGGGTTTAATAAATAAAGAAAATTTCTTTTTGCATTTTACAGGATATTATACACCTTTGGCGGAAATTTATTGAAAATACAGTAATGAAGGATTTAACCGACGGACGTGCAGGGAAGCTTATATTCTGGTTTACGGTACCTATGCTTATTGGCAATGTTTTTCAGCAGTTATACAGTTTTGTTGACAGCATTGTAGTCGGACAGTTTATCGGTAAAGAAGCACTGGCTGCTGTAGGTGCATCGCATCCTATTATATTTTCCATCATTTCCTTTATTATTGGCATCACAATTGGCGGCACAATTGTAATAGCACAGTATTATGGGGCAAAAGATATGATTGCATTAAAAAAGGCCATCGATACAATATATATTTTTATTTTTATTTCTTCAGTATTGGTTAGTATTATTGGCATCAGTTTTAGCGGACCCATCCTGAGACTTGTTGGCACACCTGAAGATATGCTTCAGGAAGCAAAAATTTATATCCGTATTTTTCTTTCAGGTCTGATATTTCTATTTGGTTTTAATGCTACAAGTGCTATACTCAGAGGTTTAGGCGATTCAAAAACTCCTTTGTACTTCTTAATATTTGCCACCATTATCAATCTTTTTCTTGATTTACTTTTTGTAATCGTTTTTCGCTGGGGAATTGCCGGTGCTGCATTGGCAACAGTAATATCCCAGGCCGGTGCTTTTTTTGCCACAATATGGTACCTTAACCGAACGCATAGTTTTTTGAAATTCAACATTAAAACCATGACATTCGATAAAAAAATATTTTTTGAAAGCGTACGGATTGGTTTGCCTACAGGTTTTCAGCAGACTTTTGTTTCAATAGGGATGGCAGCATTGCTTAAAATTATAAATACTTTCGGAACCAATGTGGTTGCTGCCTATACGGCTGCCGGACGCATTGAAAACCTGGCAGTTCTTCCGGCAATGAATTTTTCTCAGGCACTTTCAACATTTGTTGGGCAAAACATAGGGGCTAATAAAATTTCCCGTGTTAAATCGGGCCTGAGGGCTACTCTCATTATATCGACACTTGTATCCATTGTTATGTCGCTTATAATTATTCTTCTAAGATTTCCGCTTATGAAGCTTTTTACATCTGATAATTATGTAATCATGCACGGAATAAAATATCTGATCATCGTCGGATCATTTTACACCGCATTCAATATAATGTTTGTTTTATCAGGTGTATTGAGAGGCGCAGGAGACACAATTATACCCATGTTTATAACTTTATTTTCATTATGGATTATCCGCATCCCGGTTGCGTATTTTTTATCTTCCAGTATGGGTGTAACTGGTATATGGTGGGCCATTCCAACCGGATGGATTGCCGGAATGACATTCTCATATCTTTATTACCTGCAAGGTTCATGGAAAAAGAAGTCGGTATTTCGCAACAATATTACACCAATTGATAATTGATATTAAAAACCTATATTTGTACTAATCATTAGCACGAAATTTCAGAACATGATTAAATCGATGACTGGTTACGGGACAGCTACTGCAGAACTTCCTGACAAAACTGTTTGCGTTGAAATTAAAGCATTAAACAGCAAACAACTGGATCTGTATACACGTTTACCCGCAAATTACAGGGAAAAAGATATTGAAATACGCAATGAACTGGCTTCTCAGCTCAAGCGTGGAAAAATTGAATGTACGGTAACAATAGAGTATAAGGAAGATGTACAGGTGCAAAGACTAAATGTTGCTGTTATTAAAAGCTATTACAAACAACTGCAGGAAATTTTAAAAGATATGGGAAACATGCACGATGAACCATTAATGACTGCAGTTATGCGGCTCCCTGAAGTAATTAATACTGAAAAGGAACAACTTGATGAAAAGGAATGGAACAAAGTTGAGCAGGCTTTTAAAAAAGCTATTGATGATCTGAATGCATTCCGTATTCAGGAAGGAAAGGCATTACACGATGATATGCTTTACCGCATTGGACTTATTGAAGAATTGCAGAAGCAAATTCAACCCTATGAAAGAGAGCGGATGATATCACTTAAAAACAAGCTCGTTAACGGACTGAATGAGCTTTTTCCTGCTAATGGTTATGATAAAAACAGACTTGAACAGGAAATGATTTTATATCTTGAAAGATTTGATATCACTGAAGAAAAAGTAAGATTACAGAATCATTGTAATTATTTCAGGGAGGTTGCAGATGAAGATGATGCCGTTGGAAAAAAACTTTCTTTTGTTGCCCAGGAAATTGGCCGTGAAATCAATACCCTTGGTTCCAAAGCCAATCATTCTGATATTCAGCGTATCGTGGTTCTTATGAAGGATGAACTTGAAAAAATTAAAGAGCAATTAATGAATGTTTTATAAAATATTTTAATTGAAATGAATGGAAAAGCTGTTATAATTTCAGCACCTTCGGGCGCAGGCAAGACAACAATTGTCAGGCATCTGCTTACTGTTCCTGCATTTTGCCTCGAATTCTCAATATCAGCCTGCACACGACCTATGCGTGATGGTGAAGTAAATGGTAAGGATTATTATTTTATGACCGTAGACGAATTTAAAAGCAAAATAGATGATAATCTGTTCCTTGAGTGGGAGGAAGTATACAAAAACAGCTATTATGGAACACTAAGAAGCGAAGTGGAAAGGATATGGAAGAACGATAAAAATATTTTATTTGATGTCGATGTTGAAGGTGGGGTCAACCTGAAGCAAATTTTTGGTGACAGAGCGCTTTCGGTTTTTGTGATGCCTCCTTCCCTTGAAGTATTGCAGCACAGACTTGAACAACGTGGTTCGGAGACACCAGAAAAAATACAAAAGAGAGTAAACAAGGCAAGTTATGAATTAAAATTTGCCTCAAAATTCGACAAGATAATTATCAATGACGATCTTAACAAAGCGTTGGCTGAGGCCGAAAATTTGATCAGAGAATTTCTGAAAGTTTAATACAGATGAAAATAGGACTGTTTTTCGGTTCCTTTAATCCTGTCCATATTGGCCATTTAATCATTGCCAATTATATGGTTGAATTTACTGATATTCAGCAATTATGGTTTGTAATCAGTCCGCATAACCCTTTTAAACCTAAAAAAACACTGCTTGACGACTATCATAGGCGTACGCTTATGGAACTTGCTGTTGATGATGACCAACGATTCCATGTTTGCGATGTTGAATTTTCAATGCCTAAACCTTCTTATACTATAGATACTTTGACATATCTAGGCAAGAAATATCCTAAACATACTTTTGTAATTATAATGGGCTCAGACGGCCTGCCAACTTTTAACAAATGGAAAAATTACCATCTGATTGAAGAAAATTACTGGCGGTATGTCTATCCCAGGCCGGATTACCCCGTAAACCCTGTTGATTATAAGAAGGTAATGGTGGTTGAAGCACCTATGCTTGAGATTTCTTCAAGCTTTATAAGAGAAGCTATTAAAAACAGAAAAGATGTCCGGTATTTTTTACCCGAAAAAGTATTTAGATACATTGAGGAAATGCAGTTTTACAGAAAATAAAATTTTAATTTTTAATTATTTTGTTATATGGTCTGGCCAATAATACTACTCTTAGCAGGCTTTATCCTGCTGATAAAAGGGGCTGATTTTCTGGTTGATGGTGCATCATCGCTGGCCCGGCGGTTTAAAGTATCCGAACTGGTAATCGGGCTTACAATAGTGGCTTTCGGAACATCCATGCCTGAACTTGTAGTAAATGCAGTTGCCTCTTTCAAACATCATAACGATGTGGTACTTGGTAACATTATTGGAAGCAATAATTTCAATTTATTTATCATACTTGGTATTTCCGCTTTGATACATCCTCTGGTTATTAAGCGTTCGACGGTTATAAAAGAAATCCCTTATTCGTTGCTTGCGGCATTTGCGTTATTAATACTGTGTAATGATATGCTATTATTTGATAAAAGTAAAGACATTATTAACCGCATTGACAGTATTATATTACTTGCTTTTTTTGGACTATTTCTGTTTTATATTTATCGTAACCTGCACGATGAAAATCTAAAAAACAAACCCTCCGAAAACATCTATCCGGTTCCGAAGACATTATTTCTGATCGGAGCGGGCTTATCAGGCCTCATTATAGGAGGAAAAATAACAGTTGACCAGGCAGTAATCTTATCCCGCATGATGGGCGTAAGTGAAAGAATAATAGGTCTGACAGTAGTTGCTGCAGGAACGTCGCTGCCTGAACTGGCAACATCTGCTGTTGCAGCCT